>JBAXAT010000364.1:0-2552 GCA_037142335.1 Verrucomicrobiota bacterium
GCAAGTGGCGAACCGGTCAAGCGAGAAACACTTGAGATTGTGCCGCTTCGCCGGTATTGTCCGCGTGCTCAGATGAAACCTAAAAATATCGTTCTCCTTGGCGCGACCGGCTCGATTGGCGTCAGCACGCAAAAAGTCGCGGCGGATTTGCCGGAATATGTGCGCATCATCGGCATGGCGTCGCGCGAAAACGTGGCCGGCATGGAACAGGCCATCCAGAAATTCCATCCCAAAGCCGTGGCGATGACCAGCCGTGATAAAGCTCACGAACTGGAACAACGCATCAAATCGCCGGTCTTGACCGGCGAAAAAGGGTTGGTGGAGTTGGCGACGATGCCGGAGGCGGACATTGTGCTGGTGGCGATTGTCGGGACGGCGGGGTTGGAGCCGGCCTTGGCGGCGATTCGGGCGGGAAAAGATTTGGCGGTGGCGTCGAAGGAAATTTTGGTGATGGCTGGCGAGTTGGTGATGCGCGAGGCGAAGAAGTACGGCGTGAAGGTGTTGCCGGTGGACAGCGAACACAGCGCGATTTTCCAGTGTCTCGAAGGCCGCCACCCGGCGGACGTGAAGCGGTTGATTCTGACGGCGTCAGGCGGGCCGTTCCGGCAGACGAGCCGGGAAGAGTTCCAGCACATCACTTTGGCGCAGGCGTTGAAGCATCCGTCGTGGAGCATGGGCCAGAAAATCACGATTGATTCGGCGACGTTGTTCAACAAGGGCCTGGAGATGATCGAGGCGCGCTGGCTGTTTGACATCGAGATTGATCGGGTGGACGTAGTGGTGCATCCGCAGAGCATTGTGCATTCGATGGTGGAATTTCAGGATGGCTCGATGCTGGCGCAATTGAGCGCGCCGGACATGCGGCACCCGATTCAGTACGCGCTGGTCGGGCCGAAGCGGTTGCCGAATTCGATGCCGCCGACGGACATGGCGAAGATCGGGACGCTGACGTTTGAAAATCCGGATCAGGATAAATTTCCGTCGCTGCGGCTGGCGCACCTAGCGGGGCGTGTCGGTGGAACGTTGCCGGCGGTGTTCAACGCGGCCAACGAAGTCGCGGTGGCGCGGTTCGTGGCCGGGCAGATTAAGTTTACGGATATTTTTACGACGGTGGAAAAAACCATGAACGCACACCGGCCGGTCAGTCAGCCGCTGCTGGACGCGATTCTCGAAGCGGACGCTTGGGCACGAAGGGAAGCCGAACATGCTGTTTAATTTTTTTACGATTGTGCGGCTCTATGTCTACCCGGCCTTGCTGGTGTTGTTTTTCTTTGGGCTGACGGTGTTCATCCACGAGTTCGGGCATTACCTGATGGCGCGCCGGCGGCGGATGATTGTTGAACGGTTTTTTATCGGCTTCGGCCCGCGGATTTTTAGTTGGAAACGTGATGGCATTGAATATGGCGTGGCCTGGCTGCCGTTTGGCGGATATGTCGCCTTGCCGCAGATGGGGCCGATGGAAGCAGTGGAAGGTAAGACTGATAAAACCGCCGCCGAATTGCCGGCAGCGCGACCGGTCGATAAAATTCTCGTTGCCGTTGCTGGGCCGTTCATGAATCTGGTGCTGGCATTTGTGATTGCGACCGTGCTCTGGCACATCGGGATGCCGGCCGCGAACCGCTCGACCGTCATCGGTTGGATTGAGCCGAACAGCCATGAAGAACTGGCCGGCCTGCGCGCCGGCGATCGCATCATTCAACTCAACGGCAAAGAAGTCAGCAAATGGATCGACATCGCAACCGGTGTTGCCCTGAGTTTGGAGCCCGTTGTCAATGTTGTCGCCTTACGCGGTGACGAGCGGATTGAATGCAATCTCGAAACGACTTACGAAAAAGAATTCGGCATCAAAATGACCGGCCTCTATCCACCGGGGCGGCCGGTTGCTATCCGCGCGCGACCGGGATCACCCGCCGACCGTGCCGGCATCCAGTCGCAAGACGAGTTTCTCGCCATCGAAAATATACCGGTGTACAGCCGGGCCCAGTTGATCGAATTGATCAGCAAACGTGCGGACAAACTAACGCGCATCAAATTGATGCGCGCCGGTACCGTTGTAGAATTAGAGGTCACACCGGTCGCAGAGCCGCCGGCAGAAGTCGCGCGCATCGGTGTCGAACTCACCGAACAAATTGTCCGGCCCGGTCCGAAGCCGTGGGAACAATTTGGTGACGTGCTCGGAATGCTCCGCGATAGCGTCTATGCCGTCGCACATCACAAGCAAACTGGCGTTAGCGTCAAAAGCTTTGCCGGCCCGGTCGGCATCCTCGGTGGCTGGTGGGGCGAATTCGCCACCGGCGGCATGCGGCGCGGCTTGTGGCTGGCCGTCGTGCTCAACATCAACCTCGCGATTTTCAACCTGCTTCCATTGCCGGTACTCGACGGCGGTCACATCGTCTTTGCACTCGTTGAGGCCGTAATCCGCAAGCCGGTCAACGCGCGATTCGTTCATCTGGTAACAACGGGGTTTGCGGCGTTGCTGATTGGGTTTATGCTTTACATAACGTTTAACGACGTCCAAAAATTTCTGCCGCATAAACAGCCGGCACTCAGCG
>JBAXAT010000365.1:0-2543 GCA_037142335.1 Verrucomicrobiota bacterium
GCTCGAAAAATTTCATCGGAAACACACCCAGCTCATTCTCAGCGGCGTCCAGCCACAGCCGATGAAAGTACTCTTCAATGCCGGCTTCGTGGACAAGATCAGCCTCGACAACATCTGCGCCAACATTGACGTGGCGCTCCTGCGGGCGGAGGCCTTGCTAGCGGCGGCCACCACCGCCCAGTGACCTGACAACATGAGTACGCTATCCATCCTCTGTATCGCCTTGGGTTTGGCAATGGATGCCGGCGCCGTTTGCGTTGGAGCGGCAACCACCGGCTTTGCTGCTAATCGCCGTGCAGTGTTCCGGCTTGTGTTTCATTTTGGGCTGTTTCAATTTTTAATGCCGGTGCTTGGTTGGGCTATCGGCGCGTTAATTGAGCGCCGTCTCCATGTTATCAATGTTTGGCTGGCCGCCGGGATGCTCGGCTGTGTCGGTGCGCGAATGATTTGGGCGGCGTGGCATCCGTCGGCACAGACGCAACGGAACGATCCGACCCGCGGCGCAACATTGGTGATGCTTTCCCTGGCGACAAGTCTGGATGCACTCGTTGTCGGTGTGAGTTTGGCGTTGGCCGGTATTTCAGTCTGGTATCCAAGCGTATTGATTGGTTTTATCACGGCCGGAATTTGCTTTTTGGCAATCCGGCTCGGTAACCGGTTGCGATTGGTTTTGGCGCGCTGGGCTGAGGTTGCCGGCGGTGTGGTATTGCTACTGATGGCCGTTCGAATTATACTGGGTGGTCAACTGCACTGATCAGCGTTCGTTGCCACTTCTAGATTCAGCAGACGAAACGACAATAGCGTTTCTCGGCCTGCCAACAAAACGGATATTAAAACACTCCCCATACCGAGGCAAAAGCAAGCTAGCGGTACCAACGATTTTGTCACCGGTAATAAAAACGAGCAGATGACAAAAAATGAAATTGCTACGTAAAAAAAAAGTACTGCATTGCGTAGTAGTCGACCGCGCCGGAACAAATCGGGAATTTGCAGTGCCAACATCTCTAGACGTTGATGGTCAACAGGGTTGATGTTGGTGCCAAGTTTTCGTAGCCCGCGTAGTTCCGCGGCAAAATTTCGTATTCGGTCCACAACACGAGCGTATTTATTGCCCAAACTTAGCAGCATTAACCCGCAGGCTGACACCATCACGGCCGGGCTGACCATTTGCACGATGAGTTGTGAAATTGGCTGATCCATACCGACAGACTACCGGAATGAGTGGTCGGTTGGCAACGTCAGTCTTTAGGCGGTTGACGCGATCTGTTCGTACAATTTTAGATAATTGCCTGCCACAACTGACAAATCGAATCGCGCCGCCACACGTTGCCGAATTTGTGTTCGGTCCAGTTTTAATGACGGAATTACCAATGCCGCCAATTCATCTTCGCGTGACGTTAAATAACCAGTTACGCCCGGCTCCACTACTTCAGGTAATGCACCATTGGCAAGCGCTACGACCGGTGTGCCGCACGCCATGGCCTCGACGCTGACCAAACCAAAGCCTTCCGCACCGCGAAATGGCAATAGTGCACAGCCGGCTTTGCCGAGAAGTTCATTTTTCTGCTGGTGATTTACGACGCCGACATATCGAATTTGTTCACCGAGGTATGGTTCGATTGTTTTCACGAATAATTCCTTGTCAATCACCGGCCCGGCGAGCGTCAGCGGCAATCCGAGTTGCCTGGCAATTGCCACAGCAATGTCAGGGCCTTTGCCGTGTTCGATGCGACCAAGAAATGCTAAACCGCTGCCGCGTGGTTGCAGTGTGAACGATGCGACGTCGATTCCGTTGTGAACGACAGAACACCGGCGTGCTCCGGCTGCTCGGAGTTTCCTAGCTTGAAAATCACTAACGGTGTTCAGCCATAAATCCGGGTGTTGACCGATGAACCATTCAAAATCCTGCCAGACCGGCGTGTGTTGCGTATGGAGAACTCGGTGACCAATGCCGGGCACTGCGCTGAGCGAAAAAACGCCGGGACTCAAGTGCGAGTGAATTACATCAAATTCCGCCGCGCGTGCCAAGGCGAGCGTGAGTTGATGTTCCTGATAGTACAGTGCCTCGCCCGCCAAACCGTCAGCCATCAGCGCCATCAAATTTCGTTGAATTACCGGTACTAATTCCGCCGGTGTTTGCGAATCGCCGGCTGCGATTAGAGTGTTCCTGCAGTTGAGTTTTTCCAGCGAGCCAATCAAACCGGCAAGCCACGTTTCGCGGCCGCCGGCGGCGTCGCGGGAAACTGGAAACCAAAGTGGGCCAAGGTGTAAAATTTTCATGAGATTTGCTCAAGCATCTCGCCGAGTACGCGTCGGGCGTCAAACATTTTCTCTGCTACCGCACGCGCTCCGGCGGAATGATGGGCGTAGTTGGCATTGATTGCGGTGATACCGGCGAGCGCTTCGTCCGGTGTTTCAAATGCGAAGAGACCGGTGCCGGTTGAATAATGTGCGCTCCAGCCGGTGTCTTGCAACACGCATGGCCGTCCAAGTGCTAGGTAGCAGGCGCTCCGGCAACTAAACCAACCGCTTCGTGATTTCCG
>JBAXAT010000366.1:0-2542 GCA_037142335.1 Verrucomicrobiota bacterium
AAAATCACATTGATCAGCATTGCGAAATAAATCATAAAATAGATTTTTTCGATATGGCTCGGAGAGCTATCCGGAATTAATTACCGTGGCGTGCCGGTACTGGCTTCGACGCGAAAAGTCCCGGGTACGCCGTGGTATCTCTCGCTCAAGGTGGATTGTGAGGAAATTTATGAGCCGCTCCACCGGTACGCGTGGCTAATGTTGGGTTTGACGGCAATAATGACGATGTTGGTCGGGATAATTACCGAATTGTTCTGGGAGCGGAAGCGCTTGGTCTTGGCGGAGCGAATCGAGAGCCTGATGAATCACGCCAACGATATCATTTTGCTCCATGACGAACAGCTGCACATCTTGGAAGCCAACCACCGCGCGCTAGAAACATACGGGTACTCGCTGGCGGAATTGCAAGCGATGCCGACCGCAATCGGATTGCGTGCGCCGGCGCAGCGGATGAATTATCACCAGCAAATCGATCCGCTGTTCCAGAGCGAACACGCAATTTATGAGTCGGTGCATCAACGCAAGAACGGCACGACCTTACCGGTGGAAATCAGCAGTCGCGTGATGGGTGTCAGTGGCAAGCGGTATGTATTCACAATCATTCGTGACCTGACGGAACGCAAAGCGCAGGAGCAGAAGATTCTTCAGCTCAGCCGGTATTACAATACGCTTAACCAAGTCAGTCAGAGCATTATTCGGGTTCATTCTCGCACAGAATTACTGCGCGAGGCCTGCCAGTTGATTGCGGAGCACGGTGAATTCAAGGCGGTCTTAATCGGGTTCTTAAATCGGGAAACCAACGCGGTGGTGCCGGCCGCCACCGCCGGCGAAAGTCAGGAAATTTTTGAGCGGGTGCGCATCTATGCTGATGATCGCCCCGAAGGGCAGGGAACCATCGGCAATTGTATTCGCACGGAGCAACCGGCGGTGGTGAATGACATTGCCGGGGAGTCGAATCTGTCGCCGTGGCACGATTACGCGGCGACTTATGGCTTGTGCGCGGTGGCTTCGGTGCCGATCCGGTTGCAAGGTACGGTGGTCGGTGTGTTGTCGGCGTTTGCCGGCACGGTGAATGTTTTTCACGCCGAGGCAGTCAACCTGCTGGCAAAGATTGCCGCCGACATCTCCTATGCGCTCGACGGATTGGAGATCGAAGCAAAGCGCCAGCAGGCAGAAAATGAGCTGTTCATCAAGCGACAAAACGAACAAGCGGCTTTTGATGCGCTGCCAATCGGCTATGCCCACCTGCGGCTAATTTACGTGGCTGGCCAAGTGCAGGATGCCGTTGGCATTGCGGTGAATGCCGTTTTTGAACGCCTAACCGGCTGGACCAATGTTGTCGGTAAGAAACTCAGCGAGGTGGTGCCGGGATTTTCGGAAAACGGACCGGCGTTTTTAGCGCGGTTTGCGACTGTCGCTAAGACTGGCACGCCGGAGCAGTGTGTCGAATTTCTGCCGCAGCTGAATCGCTGGTTTTCAGGTTCAATCAGTTGCCTGATGGAAGGCGAAGTTATAATTTTCTTTGATGACATCACCGAGCGCAAGTCCACAGAGATTGCGTTATACGAAAATCACAAGCTATTCCGCACATTGCTGGATTTGATTCCGGACGAAATCTTTTTCAAGGATAACACCGGTAAGTATCTGTTTTGCAATACGGCCCACTGGAAAGATGTCGGACATGCATCTGAATCTAAAATCACCGGCAAGACGATTTTTGACATCGTTCCATCAGGGGTGGCGCAGAGATTCCACGATGACGATATGCGGGTGATTCACGCTGGCGAACCAATCGTGAATCGTGTGGACTATTGGACGGGTTGGCGTGGTGATCAGTCGCGCTGGCGAACAGTCACAAAGATACCGTTGCGCTCGCAGACCGGTGCGGTGACCGGGATGGTTGGTGTCATTCGTGATATTACAAAAAGCCGGCAACTGCAGGAAGATTTGCAGCTGCGCGTCAATGCCTTGCAAGCGGCGGCGAATGCCGTTGTTCTGACGGACGCTACCGGTCGGATTGCATGGGTGAATGTGGCGTTCACGCGGTTGACTGGCTATACCGAAGCCGAAGCGCTCGGGCAAACTATGCGGCTTTTAAAGTCCGACCGCCATGATGCCACCTTTTACCGGCAGCTCTGGGACACAATTTGCGCCGGTCAAATCTGGCACGGCGAGATTTTCAACCGGCGCAAAGACGGCCGCGAGTATGTTGAAGAAATGACGATTACGCCGGTCACGAACGAGCAGGGGGCGGTAACGCATTTCATCGCCATCAAGCAGGATGTGACTGCGCGCCACCAGAATGCGCAGGAACTCGCGGATGCTAACCAGCAGTTGACGGTTGCGCTGGCGCAATTGCGCGAGGCGCAAACACACCTGGTTTCGCAGGAACGACTGCGCGCGTTGGGTGGGATGGCCAACAACATCGCGCACGACTTCAATAACGCCCTGACGCCAATCCTCGGTCTGGTCGAACTGCTATTGCGCTATCCGGATTTGACTACCGATCGCGATAAATTAGCGCGCTACATTCGCCAGATTC
>JBAXAT010000367.1:0-2540 GCA_037142335.1 Verrucomicrobiota bacterium
TGGCCAGCACAGCAATATGCTCATCGGTCAAGTTTCCATACGAGAAGAACACGCACTGTTTCTGACCAAGGCGAAGCTGTAGTTCCAATTGTTCCGCTAACTTGGCGGCGGTGTTGAAGTACTGCGGGTCTTTCTTGGTCGATCCAAACGAGTACTCCGCACTCGACCCTCCGAGCGCGAGTCCCATCCACAGCTTGGCGGCCGGTACCAACTGCCGGCACTCCTGCGTCTGCAACTCGACAATGCGCGAATCGTTGAAGTAGGTCATCGGACAGACGAAATCGAGTGGGGCTTTCTCGAACCACTTTGCCCAATCCGCCATCATCGCGTCGCGGCTCTGGCAATACTGCCAGCCGTCGAAATAGGTCACCTCCGCCTGATACGGCTCGTAAAACGCACGCCGGTACGGCATCCGGGCGGCGGCGCTGAACGGCTTACCGGCCTGATGAACCGCTGCCGCCATCTGCGTCACCAATTCCGTCAGCGCATTCTGCCGCCACGCGGACCACTCCGGCTGGTCAATCGGCGCGTGCGCTTTGCACCAATCACAAAAACAGACCGGGATTGTGCTGAACTGCGCTCCGAGTTGATGCGCCGGATCGTAGATCGTGTTGGGATTGAAAATGTAGCTGTCCTCGAGATTGATGCCGTCGTAGTCGAACTCGGTCACCACGCGCCGGAGCTCGCCGAGGATGTGCTCGCGCGCGGCCGGATTGGCCGGGCAGAGCTCGCCGCCCGCCGCGCCATTCCGGCGAACTTGTCGGAGCGCGCGCACCGCGGGCGGCATGACGGGGCCGGTCCGCATTTCATCGAAACAGCCGTGCACCTGCAGTCCCTGCCGGTGGGCTTCCGCGATGATCTTGTGCAGGTTTTCTTCGTAGTGCGGAAATTTATTAATTTCGTCCCGCTTGTCGTCCGCCTGCATCCACCGGCACGCCCGGAAGATGTACGGAATGATGATGTCGATGCGCGCGGCCCGGCACCGATCGACCAACCGCTGCGGATTCTCAGACTTAACGGCCCCCGGCCAGGTCCATAATGCTAACTGATCAAACATACTAGTTTTTCTCCATGGATTTAGACTAACGGATTGAGAAAGCGCAAGCACCTCTCAATTTCACCTACGGAAACATCATTTTTACTCACGAACGGATTCCATCGTGAGGACGGAAAACAACGGGAGTCGTTTTTCCCACTTCCTTCGACCCGGTGACCCGGTGCACCAACGGATGCTCCCACGGCATGCGTTGATTAACTGCTGATTGACTCATGCTCCGTTGCTACGGTCGTATTTGTTGGCAGCGGCAAGACCGTCAAGAATGGTCGTATTAATAGCCAGCAATCTGATTGTCACATTCGTATCGGGCATGGGTCCTACCAATCCCGCGAGTTGGGGACCGACAACCACGTGCTGCCTTGCGCGATGGATTGCTGGCTCATCAATCCCGGCAGCGTCATGTCGAGCGCCTCATGGAGGCCGATGGGACAAGGTTGCGTCCCGTCAATGGCCGAAATGAAGTCCAGCAGTTCGATTAAGTCGCCACCGCCGTGACCGGCCGTCTTGGCAAGTTCGCCATACTTGATCCAATTCTCGGGTAGATAATCCTGCTCAATCGACGCAAGGTCGAGCCATTGCTCCGGTGACTTGCATTTGGATTGCAGCCAGATCCGCTGACCGGCGGACTCGTAACAACCATTCGTGCCTTGCAGTTGATAATTAGTTGTTGCATGCGGCCGGTTGCTGAGCATATCCATGCGAATCTTCACGAGACCGCCGTTGCGCATCTTGCAAAGCATGAGACACGTGTCTTCCGTTTCATACTCCGCGCCGCGTGGATCCCGGTAATGATGGCCTGAGCCGGTGCAACAGATGCTCGCCACGCGGTCATTGGGCATCCATTGCAAAATCGGCCCCAGACTGTGTGTGCCGTAGGTCACGCCATTGATACCGGCCTGCCACTTGCGGCGCCACGGAGTCTTTTCATTCAATCCCTTGAGATCGTGCAGATACTCTCCCTCGGCATAGTACGGCGTGCCGAATTCGCCGCGCCGCACGAGTTCTTTGATGACTTGATTGGAGCGGATGTAAGTGTAGTTCTCCGCCATCATATAAACAGCCTGGCTCACCCGGCTTGCTTGTACCAACGCCTGACATTCCGCCACGCTGACCGCCGCAGTGACCTCGCTCAACACATGAATCCCGCGCCGCAACGCGGCGATGGCCTGCGGCGCGTGAAACTGCATTGGCGTACCGATCAACACTGCCTGCACATCGCCCCGGTCCAGCATCGTCTCGTAGTCCGTGAACTTCTCGCGCGCCCCAAGCCGTTGTCTGGCGTCTTCGAGATTGGCTTCGTTCACATCGCAGACCGCCTGGATCTGCAACCGGCTCGTCGCGTCACAACCGGCCTTGAACCCACCGCCGCGTCCGCACGCGCCAACAATGCCCAATCTGATTTTGTTATCGGTACTCATTTGTGGTGACTGGCCAGCACAGCAATATGCTCATCGGTCAAGTTTCCATACGAGAAGAACACGCA
>JBAXAT010000368.1:0-2524 GCA_037142335.1 Verrucomicrobiota bacterium
ATGCGCACGGTCGGGAGTTGTTTTCTACTCAGCCACGGACATTAGCCCGAGTTACACAGGCCGCACAGCTGCTCACCGATGCTGCACAGATTTTGTGCCTCGATTATAACGCTCAGTGGGCAGCGGCGGAAGCTTGGGTCTTTGTGGCGGATAGTGAAACGAATGGTTCGATACGCATTACCGCCGCCAAGCAGGGGATTGTGTTCGCTCGTCAAGCGCGCGAATTACAACCAGATCGAGTCGAGGGACATTACTGGTATGCGCTCGCCGTCGGACTGCTTGCTGATGCAAACCGGGCCTACGGACTGAAGGCTGTCGGTGAAATGGAGCCGGCATTGCGTCGGGCAATCGAGTTGAATGAACGGTATGATTATGGCGGACCGGTGCGGGTGTTGGGGATTTTGTTATTACGGACGCCGGCCCCGCCAGTCAGTCATGGAAGTTCGCGCAAGGGACTGCGATTGCTCCAACATGCCGTTGAATTATTTCCGGATTATCCAGAAAATATACTTTATCTTGCCGAAGCGTTTCGGGATAATTACCGGAACGTAGAAGCTCGGGAGCTTCTGAATAAAGTTCTCACTGCGCCGCCATGGCCCGACCGGCAGTTTGAAAGTGTGGGCTGGAAAATAGCCGCGCAGGCGTTGTTAAAATCCGTACCGGCGAACTAATGCACAAATCGCAGTCAAAACTTAAAGTGATAATGTTGATTGTCTGTATCGGCTTGCCCGTTCTGGCGGTGGCCGGTTTTATGATCAGCGGACCAATGCGCCGGCACACCAAGGCGCAAAATGACGTAAACATCTTGTTGCAGGCGCTCAGTGCTTATGTCAGTGAGCAGGGCGAATTGCCGCATGGCGACTTCGCAACGATTTGCCGCTTGTTGCGCGGTGAGAGTGTTGACAATCAGAACCCGAAGCGCCTTGATTACATCAAGGCTGAAGGTCAAGAAGTCAACCAAAAGGGTGAGTTTTTGGATCCGTGGGGAAAACCTTACCGAATAGTTGTCGAAAAAGGATTACATGTTTACTCGTCAGGGCCGAATGAAATTGACGAGCGCGGTAAAGGTGACGACGTCAGTCCCAAATAGCGGCTTGATAGTAACCAACCGTAAGTCGCCATAATTAGAACCCCGGCAGGAGTGTGATGCCATCCACAAGTCCACAAACATGGACGGCAAACTTAGTGGCATAGGCAGGATGACTCCGTGGGTAGCCAAACTGGACGGCATTACGTAATTCTGCTACGGCATCGGCGCGGACGATGGCACCAGCCGCGCCTTTGTCACCGCCGCCGAGCATCCGTTCGCCGAGCACGCCGGAAACGGAGCGGGCGATATCGCACATTGTTTCCAGTTCCGGGCCGGAAATTTGGTAATCATCGCGCAAACCAATGCCGTCCTGACGAAAGATTGCGCCGACTTTCTCAACATTACCGGCCTTCCAGGCAGCCAGCATTTCATAGAACCGCTGTTGGGCGTGGTAAATGTAGGTCAACCGTGGCGCGAGCGCCGGGAAACGGCCGGTAATCTGCCGGTAAAGCTGTTCGTCGCACACGTCGGCTAGGCAGGTGAGGCTGGCCAGTTTGGCGAGTTCGTCACACTCGGCGCGGCGGACTTTGTAGGTGGACTTTTCCAAGCCAGGGCGGACGGTGCCGGTATCTAGGCTGACAATACGGAAATCAATCGCACCTTTGCCGAGCGGGACGTAGCTGATGGTGCGCGTCTTGGGGTTGTAATGCGTCCCCATGCCGGCTTTGGCAAAGTAGATCATGATCTGGTCGAGCTTGCCGCACGGCGAGCCGATGTAATCGTTCTCGACCGCCTGCGCGAGATCAATGATCTGCATGTGATCTTTGACCGGGATGCCGTTGACTTCAAGGAAGGTTAAAATCAAGTTCAACGTCAACGATGCCGAGCGCGACATGCCGCCGCCGGGAATATTGCCGTGGAGTACCGCGTCGAATCCGCGCGTGACCGGCAGGCTAGCCCGGCGGAGGATGAAATCCACGCCGTAGACAAACCGCGCCCAGGTGTCCGCGTTACCGGCGGAGCAGGGCGGGGGAATCTGGCCGGGCTGAAAGTCAATCACACCGTCGCCGGGGAAATTGTCGCTGAACAGGCGGATGCGGCCGGAGTCGTTGGGCCGGTAGGCCAGCCAGATGAACCGGTCGGTGCCGACGCCGAACAATTCGGTGCCATTGTAGTCGCCATGTTCGACGCCGAAACAGAAGCGCGATGAAGTGCGCCGGATTTTTCCGCCGGTAACATTGAGCCGGTGCTGCCGGGCCAGCGTTGCGAGTTTCTGACGAATGTTGTCGTCTTGCATGCGGGCGAAAATATGCGAAAGTCGTTCGACAAGCCAAACTAAAATGTCGACCACTCCTCCCATCACCGCTTATCACATCATGACCAAGCCGGTGGGGCCCATTTGCAATCTCAACTGCCGGTATTGCTACTACCTCGAAAAAGAAAAGCTCTATCCGAGCGGAGCCAGCTTCCAAATGGCACCGGACCTACTGGAGG
>JBAXAT010000369.1:0-2522 GCA_037142335.1 Verrucomicrobiota bacterium
GGCAGCAACACTAGCCAAGTATCTTGACCGGTTGGATACAAACAATCGACTTCCTAGAACCATCATCTACAACCTCAATCCTGCTGATAATTATGTCCTCGCTACTATGCTCGGCAACTTCCAAGACGGGAGCGTGCCTGGCAAGATCCAATTTGGCAGCGGCTGGTGGTTCCTTGACCAGAAGGAAGCAATGGAATGGCAACTCAATGCGCTCAGCAATCTCGGCTTGCTCAGCCGGTTCGTCGGAATGCTAACTGATTCACGTTGTTTTCTTAGCTATAGCCGTCACGAATATTTCCGCCGCTTGTTGTGCGACTTAATTGGCCGAGACGTGGTTAACGGCGAATTGCCGCGCGATATGAAACTACTTGGTGATTTAGTGCGCGCCATCAGCTTCGGCAACGCCAAAAACTACTTCCAATTACCTACTGGTAACGTCTAGCTTAACCAGAGATGCGACTCTGGACAATTCACCCCAGATATCTTGATGCCCGTGGACTCGTGGCTTTATGGCGTGAGGCATTACTTGCACAAAAGGTTTTACGCGGGCAAACAAGTGGCTACCGGCATCATCCGCAACTATTTCGTTTCCAGACTCAGCACCGACCTGTCGCAGCAATCGCCAACTATTTACGCGCTATCCATGATGAGGCCGCTAGGCGCAATTACCATTTCGACCGCCAAAAGATTGCACCTCTCCGGTTTCACGGAAAAATAGTCGAGACTAATGGGCAGGTGCAATACGAGTGGCGGCATCTGCGGCGAAAACTCAAACAACGCTCCCCACAAACATTCGCACGGTTTCGGGACGTTTCGGCTCCCGAAGTGCATCCACTATTTTGCATCGTCACCGGCAACGTGCGCGACTGGGAACGCGTTATTAAAGATTGACCGGTTGACCAGTTGTACGACTTTGGTTGGCGGCGCAGATCACACGCACAATTTCAAGTGTCTCGGCCACCGGTACGTCAGTCTTACCGGCCGGCAACGTCCGCAGGATCGCTTCGAGTAAGCAGACGGTCATCGGCCGTTTCGCGGCTGCGACATCAATCTGGCGCGCAATTTTCTGCCGGTGGATTACCGCGCCGAATTTATTGTGCGCCTTGCGGGAACCACGGTAAGTTGCGCTGCGGCCATCCGACCATTGGAACGAAATCAAATCCACTTCGTCCGTTGTCAGCGCTTGGACACGTCGGCACCCAACGCCGAGCGCGGCCACGATCATTTCAATGCAATGGATGCCATACCAAAATAAGCCCGGCTGCGACGGCTGGATTTCCATCGGTCCATACGTGTCGATGCCGACGATTCGTCCCTCGTCGACGTCGCCGGTCAGGGCGGCCTGAAAATTGTCTACATACCGGAGCGCGGACGCACTCATGATCGGCACGCCAGTCTTCGCGGCAAGGTCAATGATTGCTTGCGCATCGGCGACGGTCGTGGTGAACGGCTTGTCGATGAAGGTCGGCTTCTTAAATTTCACGATTTCCTCAAATTGACGACGATGACAGCGTCCATCCACGGATGTGATGAAGACGAGATCGGATTGTTCCGCGACCGCGGCCGGGCTGGCGAGCATGGTCACACCGAATTCCTCCCTGAGCCGTTTGGTGTAGCCGGCGACGCGGTTGATGCTTAGGTCAAAGTCCGGCGAACCACCGGGAAAGCCACAGACGACGTGGGCGCCCGGAACTTGTTGGGTTTTGAAGATCTCCGCAAAGGCGGTGACGTGCGATGTATCGAGACCAATTAGACCGATTTTAATGCTCATTAGATTCCCTTCCCTACCAACGGCTGACAGTCGTTGGGGATTTTGTTGAGTTAACCGTAGGACAGCTTGACAGGATTCTTTTAATCTTCCTATACTCCACGCGAGATTCATTCACGCGTTTGAGACCAATGCCTTTAGCCATTTCTATTCTCCATGCGGCGGTATAGTGCAAGAGCCGCCTGAACTTTCAAGCACAGAAATGAACAACACCCACCACTGGCAGCGTGATTCACACAATCCTGTCTTTCCACCGGGGCCGGCAGAGTTCGATGTGAGCGCCTGCATGAATCCGTTCGTGGTCCGGCACGGTGATGAATATTGGCTGTTCTACGCCGGCGGCAACAAAGCGGGACAGCGGCGGATTTGCCTGGCCATTGCCAAGGTTAACGATCTCGTTCACTGGCAACGCCTCGGACCGTTGTTTGACGTCGGCGGGAAAGGCGCATTCGACGAAAACTGGTGTGTACTGCCATGCGTGCATCGCATCGGCAATAAATGGCATCTCTATTACACCGGCCAAAGCGCCGACAAAAACGCGGGTCTCCAGGGGTTTCGCGGCATCGGGCTGGCGGCGAGCGATGATCTCCGGCATTGGCGGAAGCTGTCCGCCGAGCCGGTCTTGCTGGGCGATGGATTTGCCGAGTGGCCGGATAACCGCGGCATTGCCGGCGGCGGCCGCATCGTGGAAATCCCACAACCTGATGGCCGCATCCTGCATCGGATGCACTACACGCTCGCGACTGGACGGCCG
>JBAXAT010000370.1:0-2510 GCA_037142335.1 Verrucomicrobiota bacterium
CTATTATTGGTTGGATTACTACTCCCCGCCTTAGTCAAAGCTCTGACCCAGTAATGGGCAGTAAGCCACCATCGAATCTTTACAGCGTTTCGCTGAGCCAGTTCACGGTTTCTTTGATGAGGCACTGTTCCCAGACGAGCTTACTAAACGTGTGATCAGCCCCGGTGATTACGACCTGCTTGACCGTCCGCTTGCCCGTCTGCAACGCTCGTTCGTAGAGATTGGAATGTTCTGCCGGCACGGTTTCGTCGGCGCTACCGTGAATGAGCAAGACCGGGCATTTCGACTTCGTGATCTCGCGCAACGGTTTCATCTCAGCGAACTGCCGAATGAATTCGACGCCGACCAAATTCCCCCAATGCTCAGTAATCCCAGTCTGCGCCAGTGACGCGACGGCATCGGGAGTGGAAAATTCGTCGAGGATGTCGCCTCCTTCCGCGACCGGTGCCCAGAGCGCCGCCGTCTTAAATTTTGCCGGCTCGCGCGCCAGCAAATGCGCCGCAATCGTGCCCCCCAAGCTCATGCCAATCAATGCCAGCCGGCGAGTGTTGACTCGTTTGTGGCGCAAGAGATACCGGAGGGCCTCACCGGCATCAAGCACCTGTGAACGAATGGTCATATCCTCAAAGTTACCGGCGCTATCTCCACAGCCCCGGTAATCAAACCGCAAACTAGCGATGCCGTGGTCGGCCAACGCACGCGACAATTTCACAAACATCCGGTGTGACTCTGATTTCGTGCCACCAAAACCGTGCAGGAGCAACGCCGCCGGCACGCGGGTGCGCCCTTCCGGTAGATGGAGCATGCCGACAAGTTGCTGACCTTTGCATTCGAAGACAACAGGTGATTCCATATCCGCATCGTAGCAAGCTGCGCGGCATTGTCAACGCGCCCGCCACCGGCTACACTTCACGCCTCATGCCAATTGAAACCGATTACCACATGCACACGCCGCTTTGCCAGCACGCGACTGGTCCGCTCGAAGCCTACGTCGAGCGCGCCATTGAACTTGGCTTGCGTGAAATCGGCTTTTCCGACCACAATCCCCTGCCGCACGGTTACGGGTCCAATGTCCGCATGGCCGAACACGAACTCGACTACTACGTCAGTCGCATTACCGACATGCGTTTTCAATACCGGGGCAAAATTGAAATCCTGCTCGGTCTTGAGATGGATTTTGTCGAAGGCCTGGACGATTACCTTGCCGAGCAAACTGCCCGATATCCATTCGATTACATCATCGGCGCGGTGCATTACCTCGATCCTGAATGCCGGTTCGGTGCGTGGAGTCGTGATTGCCCGTTACCGGTGGATGAACAATACGCACGTTACTTTGCCAGCGTCCGAAAATTGGCGCACTCTGGCCTCTGTGACATCATCGCGCATTTTGATGTCGTCAAACGCTCTAGCCGTCAACCTTCTGCGCGCGGTCTTGCCGAGGTACCGGCAACACTGGCGGAGATTGCGCGCGCCGGTCTCTGCATGGAAATCAACACCTCCGGTTACCGGCACAGCGAGTTGACGGAAGCACAACCGTATCCGACTTTACCAATCGCCGCACAAGCAATCGAATTAGGAATTCCACTAGTGGTTAATTCCGACGCACACGCGCCGGAGCAAGTTGGCTTGAAGTTTTCGGAAGTGGAAAATTTCTTGCGACAACATGGTTGCCGTCAACTCGCCAAGTTTGACCGCAGGCAACGCAGCTTTTATGCGCTTTAGGCGGGGGTCTCTGCAGAACTTTGGCGGACCCTTTTAAAACACTCGCATTCTGTTACAATCGCAAAATGAAAATGACCAGTTTTCGTTCTGGTTTAATTTCGGGCACCGTCGGGTTTCTTGGAACCTGTATTTGGGTGAGTTGGGCGATCTTGCATTCGACTAGTTCCACTGCCGCGATTGGGTTTGTTTTTCTGCCAATTCAAGCTGGGCTAATCGCACTCCTGTTCTTCCCGCTTGGCTATTGTGCTCATTTCGCCTTTGCGACAGTTCACCCACCTCGCCGGACCACAGCAAAGCTTCTCGCTGCTGGGACCGCGTTGGCCATACTCAGCCTCTTCCTCTATTGGCTGGGGAGCGGACTAATCTTATGCAAAGTAGTCAATGATGTTCGCAATGCGAGCCACGAGGAGCTCGCGCAATTTCTCGACACCTCAATTTTAAAGGAAAATAAATTCGCCCTGAATGCAGTATTGGAACGACAAGATCTGGACGCACCGACTCTCTATAAAATTGCGCAGATTCCATCACGAGAGTTACATACCAGAATGGGCTCGCTTTTCCCCATAATGGGGAGAAATACTAAAGGGCTGGCGGTCATGCGGCTTGTGGCTCGCCATCGAAATGTCGATACACAAACACTGGCGCTGCTTGCGAATAGCCATGACGATTATGTTTTAGGCGACGTCGCTGGAAACCCCAACACGCCACCAGAACTCCTGCCAATAATCTTCAAGAAAGGCAGTTATCTAATCGACTGGGGAATCGCACGTAACCCCAACTGTCCGCCT
>JBAXAT010000371.1:0-2490 GCA_037142335.1 Verrucomicrobiota bacterium
GCTGCGCGATCACCACATCGATACCATCGTGCACTTTGCCGCCGAATCTCACGTTGACCGCTCGATTACCGGCCCGGGGCAATTCATTCAAACCAATATTGTCGGTACTTACACATTGATCGAAGCAGCGCGGCAGGTGTGGAATAACGCCGGTAAGCCGTCAACATTCCGCTTCCACCACGTTTCCACGGACGAAGTCTTCGGGTCATTGCTCCCGCAAACGCCGGCCTTTACCGAGGTGCACCCCTACGATCCATCCTCACCTTACTCCGCGTCCAAGGCAGCCAGCGACCATCTGGTCCGTGCTTATGTCCGGACATATGGATTACCGGTCACGATAACAAATTGCTCCAATAATTATGGGCCATACCAGTTTCCAGAAAAACTCATTCCGTTGATGATTCTGAATGCGCTTAATGGCCTACCGTTACCAGTCTATGGTGACGGACAACAAGTGCGTGATTGGCTCTACGTCGAGGATCATTGCGAGGCAATCCTCACAGTTTTACTGCGCGGACGAATTGGCGAGACTTATAACGTTGGCGGCGACAATCAGCCGGCCAACTTGGAGATTGTTCATCAGATTTGCGCCCTGCTGGATGAACTGCGCCCGGCCTCACCACATGGACCTCATGCCGGGTTAATCAAGTTCGTAACGGATCGCCCCGGTCATGACCGCCGGTACGCGATGGATATTACCAAGATTCACCGTGAGCTTGGCTGGGAACCGCGCTATCCGCTCAGCATCGGATTACGCCAGACAGTGCAATGGTATCTGGCACACGGCGATTGGATTCAAGCCATCCAACGCCAGCAAGTCTATTCCCAGTGGATTACAAAAAACTATGTGCACCGATCTGGTGACGTAATTGATACGAAACCGCCGGTACAACCAGGAGCAAAACAATCATGAAGGGAATCGTCCTCGCCGGTGGATCCGGCACGCGGCTCTATCCGCTGACCCGGGCGGTAAGCAAGCAGTTAATGCCAATTTACGACAAGCCGATGATTTACTATCCGCTGTCCGTGTTAATGTTGGCGGATATTCGTGAGATCCTAATTATCTCCACGCCGGAAGATGTGCCGCTGTTCCGCCGCCTGCTCGGAGATGGCTCGCAGCTCGGACTGACATTTTCCTACGCGGTGCAAGCAAAACCTGAAGGACTCGCACAGGCATTTATTATTGGTGAGAAATTTCTCCAGAACAGCCCCGCGGCACTCGTGCTTGGCGACAACCTGTTTTACGGACACGAGTTTTCACAAGCCCTAAAAGAGGCGCAGGCGCGGCAGACGGGTGCCACCATCTTCGGTTACCATGTCGCCAATCCTTCGGCCTACGGCGTTGTGGAATTTGATGCCGCCGGCAAAGTCATATCTATTGAAGAGAAACCGGTCCGTCCTAAATCACACTTTGCCGTACCGGGCTTATATTTCTACGACGAGCAAGTCGTCGATCTGGCACGCAGCCTGAAGCCATCAGCACGTGGTGAATTGGAAATTACCGACCTGAACCGACTCTATCTCGAGCGCAATAAACTGCACGTCAGCCTACTCGGCCGTGGTATCGCGTGGCTAGACACCGGCAGCCATGCCGCCTTGCTGGAGGCCGCCAACTTTGTGCACGCTGTTCAACTTCGCCAAGGCTTGCTAATCGCCTGTCTTGAAGAGATTGCCTTGCGTAAAGGCTGGATTAATCAGACCCAATGCGAAAAGCTTATCGAGCAACTCGGACGGAGCACCTACGCCGATTACCTGCGTAATATAATCAGCGAGCGGTAAGACTTCAGTGTCGCAGTCCAAAAACTGACATCATCACACTAATGATGCTTGTTAAAACAAGCACGTTAAATGGAACCTGTGGTGAATCAATACCCGAGCTTCAGTTGATAGCGGAGCACATGGTTACACTTGACCTTCTTAATCGACAGACTGTTCTGCCAACCCTGACAGCAGAGTTCACCCGCCACTATCTTAGCGCGTTTAGCAGCTGCCGCAGCGAGTTCCTTGGTTAACTCAAAGTCGCCCTGTACACATTCGTTATTGCAACAGTCGAGACGGAAGACTGACTTGGCATTTGTGAGGTTTACATCGTAGGTCAAGGTTCTATATTTGGTTGTGCCCTTTGGTGCAAAGTAACCGACATTGACCGTTAATGATTTCAACTTGCCGTATTTCTCGGACAAACTTGGTGAAGCGGCTACTCGTTTACCTTGTTGATCACGATATTCAGCGCGGGGACCCTGTTTGCGTGCGTACATAATTCACAACCTATAGCAGAGAAACCGTAAAATCGCAATGGACTTGCTACACCCGTCCGATATCTGAGATAAATTTGCTGTCATTCCACGTAAAACCGTGTAACAGACCGTTATGCCAACCCCAAAAATTCGGATTGCCAAGCTTGATAATGAGACCATCGATAAGATTCAAGCTATGGAAGCGGAACTGGGCTATTCCATAGTGGCATTGGAACCGTATTATTTACCGGCC
>JBAXAT010000372.1:0-2477 GCA_037142335.1 Verrucomicrobiota bacterium
CTTCGAGGTGTTTGGCTAGTTGCGGTGCGCGTTCGGGGTCAATGAGCTTGACCATGATTAGCGTGATACCGGCGGGTTTATTCAACACGCGCCGCGCAGCCGGCAGATGAATAAAGCCGCGCCGTGCATCAGTCATATTGTCGCCAGTTTGGAAAATGCCGCAGACAAAAAATGCACGTGGTATCGCATCAGGACCGGTTAATGTGACGGTATCGCCGACGCTAGCTTGGAGTTTCTTTGCAAGTTCCGCACCAAGTAACAGCCCTTGCGGGTGTGTGCGAAAGATTGCAAGATCGCCGTCAATAATTTGCTCGCCGAGCACGGTTGTTTGTAGATGCGCTTCGAGGTTAATACCTTGGACACGAAAGACTTCTTCCTTGAAATTTGTTCGTAATGTGACGCTGCCTTCCAGAACCGGTGTGCAAGCGGAGACGTTGGAAAACTCGCGTACTACACGCATGACCTGATCGGCGTTGTCAATGCCGGTAATGTATTTGCGCCCCTGTTCGTTGGCGAGGCCAACAACGTCATAGCCATGGCTCTGGAGTAATCCGGTAAAGCGCGGCTGGAATTTATCTTCCACTGTCAATGCGCCAGTGCTGCCGAGTACGGTCTTGATGTAAAATCGCTCGAAGCCCTGCGTCTGCGCTTGCGTACAAATAAAAAATGCGACACCCAGCATGATGCCGACAAAGCTGATGAGCATCGACCGCTTGCGATGGCTGATGAACCGTAGTGCGATATGCAACGTCGGGCTCATGGTTATGAAGCTTCTACCGGTTGACCAGTATCGGGCGCACGCGCTGGCCGGGGCGTAACTGATCCTGATTAGCCACGATGACAAGATCGCCATCCCGGAGGCCCGCGACAATTTCGACGCGTTCGATGTTCCTGTAGCGGATTGTGACAAGTCGTGGTAGCACCACGTTGCCGTCTACCACTAATACTTTGTCGGCGATTACTGCACGCGTCGGCACAATTAGTGCGTTGGCGTGTTCGGCAATGATAACATTCATTTCACCGGTCATACCGGACAAGAGATTTACCGGCGGTGCGTCGAATGCGAGATTAAGCGCGTACTGTTGTTGGTTCGAGGTTGGGACAATCACGCGCACTTTAGCGGTGAAATCCTGATTACCAAAAGAATACAGTCGGACAGCGGCTTTCTGCCCCACAATGATGCGCCCAATGTCTTCCTCGTTGACTTTTCCTTCTAACAAAGTCTCGCGGGTTTCGATTGTGAACAGCACGGTGTTTTCATTTACCGAATCGCTATCGAGGACGTTAAACACGCTGATTAAACCGTCAAACGGCGCAACAATCTGGCCGCGCTGCTTATGTTCGTGTAATGCTTTTAATGCCTCGGCAGCAACGGTTACCGCCCGCTCAAGTTCGAGTTTCTGACGGTGGATTTCATCACGGGTTGAACGCGTCTCATTGCGCGCGCGCTCCAACTCACTGAGGGGAGCATTGTTGGATTCTGCCAGCTTTTCAAGTCGATGCACATAGGCTTCTTGTGTTTGCAACTGCGCCGCCAACGCCGGTCCAATCTCAAACCGCTTCTGCGCGTTCTGCAATTCAGCTTCGGCCTTGGCCAGATCTGGTTCTAAACCCTGATTGATTACCTGCGCCAACAATTCACCCTTTTTGACTAACGCCCCCACGTCTTTCAGTGCGTCTGGTGCGAATTGCACAACACCAGATACTCGTGTGCGCACGCCCATCGAAAGGTTTGGTATCACCTTAACTGTGCCGTACACAGCCTCCACTGCCTTGCCCCGCCCGATCCGGTAAACCTCCACGACCGGGCGCGCCATACGGAGGCCATAAATCAATGCCAACACACCCGCTCCGACTAACGCCAGAGTGACAACTGTTTTTCGCATCGGACACATTATACTGGAACGCCGCAGGGCAACACAAGCCAAGTTATGGTGTGCTGGTATGAAACTCCAAATATCGGCCAGTCACGCGGTCTAAATCGGCAACGGCGACTGCGTGGGCGGCGATGGCATTGACTAGGCCAGCGCGGACGCCTAATAAATCTGACTGTGCGTTGAGGAAATCAAGTTGTGTGGCTTGGCCGAGTGCTAGCCGGGCTTCGATTAATTGTAAGTTTTCCGCCGCCGCCGCCGCCGATTTGACGAACGCGGCATGTCGGGCGCCGGCGGTTTGTAGCGCGCCGGCAATTGTCGCCAACTCACGCGGCACCGCCGCTTCCAGTTTATGCAACGCGAGCGTGTACTCTTGCCTGACCGCGTCCAGGCGCCGCCGCGCGCCGATAATCTGCCCATTGTCAATCACCCGCCAAGTCAATCCGACACCACCTCGTTTTTCGGTCGCCAATGTGGATTGGCCAGAGACGAGCTGCGTTTGCTTGGAGAGCATGATATTTTCCGGGATGAATAACATTGACGCCACCAGTGTTAACTGTGGAAAGAAATCTGCAGTGACGATTTGTTCGTCCGCTGCCGCTG
>JBAXAT010000373.1:0-2464 GCA_037142335.1 Verrucomicrobiota bacterium
CGGCCACATTCATTTCGTTCGCGAGCACCTTTAAATCGCCGGAGAATAAAAATAAAATGGCGGCCCCAACGGGATTCGAACCCGTGTACCCAGATTGAGAATCTGATGTCCTAGGCCTCTAGACGATGGGGCCAAACTACTTTATTATAAACTATTTACAACTTAAATTTTCTGCTTAAATTTTTGATTGTTGTTAAGTTTTTGTTAAGATATTGTAATTCAGAACCCAACGAACCCATATGAATATGGCGAACTGAATATGCGTAAAAATCGTTCATTACCGACGGGAATTTACCAACGAACTGTGGCTGGGTCAACCTATTATCAGGTGGCGATTGGCAAAAAACCTGACGGCACACCGAAGCTGGCCAGTGCAACGACTCTCAAAGATGCCCAAATGACCCGCAAGCTCTACGAGCGAGCCAAAGAACAACACGGGACGGGATTGTATCTACTCGACTCCAAACAACAGGCGGACGCCCTTTCGGCTTTTGAAATGCTCAAGCCCTACCCCACCGAAACACTGGTTGCGGCGGTTGGATTCTACATAAAATGCAACCTCTCACTCAAACGAGGTCAAACCATGAGGCAACTTGGGGATCTTTTTGTTACCGCTCAGAAAAAGAACTGGAACAAGGAGACCTTGCTTTGTAACCGATCAAACCTGAATAAATTCATCGATCATTTTACCGACCGCCACCCAAGCACCATCACCGTGGAAAACATCGTTGAATGGGACGAACAGCTAACAATCGAACTTGGCGAAGTCAGTCGTGTCAATGTTATTGGGATTGCGTCGAGCTTTTTTCGCTGGCTCCTTGCTTGTGGGTATGTCACCAAAACCGTCTTCGACCCCATCGCATTCAAGCGCCCCAAGATTCACCGTGGCGACCCTCATTTTCTCGACATCAACAAATGCAAGACCACTTTGCGGGTCTTTTCCAAACACGGATTGCAGAATTATGTAGTGCTTGGGCTGTTTCTTGGAATTCGCCCCAAAGAGACTCGCAAGTTGCGAGCTAGTCATTTCAAAATCGATGGCGACAGAATTGTGATTAGATTAGATGCCAACATTACCAAGACGCTCTGGAGTCGGACGATCTATTTGAAAAAAGGCGACGCTCTCGGTGATTGTGGATGGGCGTGGCTCGCCCCAGAGGGAAAGTTAGAACTCCCCGACAAAATCGCTCCGTGTGATCGAACTTTTAAGAGATTATTTGCACACTTAAAGTCAGAGCTTGGCTTCGATTGGGATCAAGGTGCAATGCGTCACACCGCCTTGACCTATCATTTCGAGTTTTACGGATCCGCAGAATTGACTTCCAAGATGGCTGGAAACTCGCCAAAGGTTCTGAAAGATCACTATGTCGGACTCACCGAGTCAGATAAAGCGAAGGCGTTTTATGACTTACGACCTGCCGAGTGCCTTACGCTCCCAGCGAACTAAATCCTTTTCAACTTGATCAATATCGAACAAAATCACTTTCTTCCCACGCTTTTGCCCAACCGTGTTGACGGGTATCGACGAAATAACACCATCCTGTGCCCATTGCTGAATTGTCCGCTTGCCTCGCCCGTACATTTCCGCCAGTTCGTCCGATGTGAATTTCTTCCGAGGTAACGCCTCAGCCTTCTTTTCGATCGGCGCTGGCGGATTGTTCACGATTGTCAGCGGTACTACTACCGTTGTCGGTGCCTCCCCTTCCTCGGCTTTAATCTCAGCGGCGCTGTTGACAATTTTATCGACAACGAGATCCTGCCAGACGGCTCGCTTACGATCCTCGCTGATTTCGGGGCAAGCATCCAGAAGTGTACCGTCGGGAATGAAGGTGCGCTTTTTGATCTTCCTTGCAAACTCTTTTTGCTTACCGCTTGTCTTCATAACTCTGCCCATTCTTTCCTATGTATGTTTGTGCGATTCGTTCTCTCTGCTACCTACAAGCGTACATGGTCGCCGATGCTTGCCAAGCGCCAATACCGTTTTTGGGCATATTTATCTTTGCAGAAAGTGGAAAGGCGCTTGACAGAGATTTAGACGGGGTCAGAAAAAGCACTTTGTGCGATTCGATATTCACGCCGTCGATTTTAAGATACACCATCGTCCCATTAACCAACCCCGGTGCTCTGAAGACCGAATCGCAGAAAACTGAAGGAACCGAGTGCGCCGCTTTCTTTTGGCGACCACCGAATCCGCTTGCCCGTCGCTGGCGGTGGTTTCATAATCCAACCGTGAAGCCCATTGGCTAGCCATATGAAAAAGTTCTCAGTTTTCCATCCAATCGTGTTCGCTTTCTTTTCCAAGGAATTGTACCGGGGCGTCGCCCGAAACTGGAAAGGCACAGGCTTCTGTTACCTCTTGTTGCTGGTGGCACTTAGTTGGCTGCCCGGCATGTTAAAGCTGCACACAGGTATCAATAAATTTGCCACGGAATCAGCACCGAAGTTTGTGCGCCAAATCCCCACC
>JBAXAT010000374.1:0-2457 GCA_037142335.1 Verrucomicrobiota bacterium
GCCGATGCCGGCGCTGACGTTCATGCACAACACCACCCACAACATCCAGAACTGCGGCGTCCGATGTACGGTATTCACATGGACGTGCCCTTGCGTCATCATCGCGTTCACTTTCGACACCGGACCGCTCCAGCCGTGCGGCCGCCAGCCGGCTGGCGGAATCCGGTAGGTGAATGCGCCGCACATCATCGCCACAAAATAGATCAATCCCATCGTCACAAAAGTCTCCCACACGCCCACTGAGGTTGGGGTCGCGTAGAACTTCATCAACTTGTCCGCCAATGGGGCGCCGATCATCGCACCACCGCCAAACCCCATGATGGCCATGCCGGTCGCCATGCCGCGTTTGTCTGGGAACCATTTGATCAATGTTGAAACCGGTGAAATGTAGCCCAAACCCAGCCCGCATCCGCCAATCACTCCGGCGCCCAGCCATAGCAGCCA
The DNA here is from genome assembly GCA_037142335.1 of Verrucomicrobiota bacterium. Classification (GTDB taxonomy): domain Bacteria; phylum Verrucomicrobiota; class Verrucomicrobiia; order Palsa-1439; family Palsa-1439; genus CAINDI01. The sequence continues at coordinate 445 of JBAXAT010000374.1, forward strand.
GATCTGATGCAGGTACACGCCGAGCGCCGCTACCATGAATCCGCCACCCCAGCAACATGCCGCCGCCACGCCCGCCTTGCGCGGCCCGTTGCGTTCCAGCCACCCGCCGAAGATCGCCGCTGACGAACCGAGCAGCACAAAGAACAGCGTGTAAGTCCACCCCAGCGTCTTGATCTTCCAATCGCTAGGCGCAGCCACGGTGATTCCGATGGCTTTGCTCAGTGGCAACCAAAACACGCTGAAACCATATGCCATGCCGATGGACAGGTGAATAGCCAGCGCCGCCGGCGGCACGAGCCATCGGTTGAAGTTCGGCTGTGCAACCGTGTGCTGCTTGTCGAGAAAACTCACTTAGAACAGTCCGATGATTTCGCCGGCTTCATTAACATCGATGACTTCGGCAGATGGAACCTTCGGCAGACCGGGCATGGTCATGATATCGCCACACAGGACGACCACGAAACCGGCACCGGCACTAAGTTTTACGTCGCGGATTGGAACGTCGAAGTTTTTGGGACGACCAAGCAAGGCCGGGTCAGTGGAGAGCGAGTATTGGGTCTTTGCCATGCACACCGGCAAGTGTGCATAACCGGCAGCTTCGAAGTCCTTGATCTTCTGCCGGATTTTCACGTCGGCCATGATGTTGTCAGCGCCGTAAATGTTTTGCGCGATGGCACGGATTTTATTCCAAAGCCCCATCTCATCGGTATAGAGGAACTGGAAATTATTCGAGCGCGGTTGCTCGGCCATCTCGACAACGGCCCGCGCGAGGTTTTCCGCACCGGCACCGCCACGCGCCCAGTGATCGGCTTTGATGGCACGAACGCCAAGCGTCTTGCAATGCTTCTCGATGACGGCGACTTCCTCATCGGTGTCGGCAGTGAAATGATTAATTGCGACGACTGCCGGCAGGTTGTAGAGCCGGATATTCTCGATATGCTTTTCGAGGTTGGCAGCGCCTTTCTCGACGGCCGCCGGATTTGGTTTGCCGAGGTCGGCCTTCAAAACTCCGCCGTGCATCTTGAGCGCGCGAACGGTGGCGACGATGACGACGGCACTTGGTTGCAGGCCGGTTTTCCGGCACTTGATGTCGAGAAACTTTTCCGCACCGAGATCGGCTCCGAAACCGGCTTCGGTAACGGTGTAATCGGCGAGGCGCATGGCGAGCTTGGTGGCGAGAACGCTGTTGCAACCGTGGGCGATGTTGGCAAACGGTCCGCCGTGAACAAACGCCGGGTTGCCTTCCAATGTCTGGACGAGATTTGGTTTGAGTGCGTCCTTGAGGAGGACGGTCATCGCGCCGTGGGCTTTGAGATCGGCGGCGGTGACCGGTTTCTTGTCGCGGGTGTAGGCGACGATAATTTTGCCGAGACGGGTTCGGAGTTCTTTGAGTGATTCAGAGAGACAGAAAATCGCCATGACTTCAGAGGCGACGGTGATGTCGTAGCCGGATTCGCGCGGGATACCGTTGGCGTTGCCGCCGAGGCCGAGCACGATGTCGCGGAGGGCGCGATCATTCATATCCACGACGCGCCGCCACATGATGCGATTAACGTCGATACCGAGGGCGTTGCCTTGGGTGAGATGATTATCAAGGAGCGCAGCGAGTAGGTTGTGCGCGGCGCCAATGGCGTGGAAGTCGCCGGTGAAGTGGAGATTGATGTCTTCCATCGGGATGACTTGCGCGTAACCGCCGCCGGCAGCACCACCTTTGACGCCAAAGCACGGACCGAGCGATGGTTCACGCAGACAGATGACGGCACGTTTGCCGATGCGGTTGAGCGCATCGCCGAGGCCGACCGTCGCGGTGGTTTTACCTTCGCCGGCAGCGGTCGGATTGATGGCGGTAACCAGAATCAGCTTGCCGGTTGACGCGTTATCGAGGCTGTGGAAGTAATTGAGTGAGATTTTGGCTTTGTAGTGGCCGTATTGCTCAATGTCAGCGTCTGGAATACGCAGCTTCGCGGCGATTTCCTCGATGGGTTTAATTTTGGCGGCACGAGCGATTTCGAT
>JBAXAT010000375.1:0-2445 GCA_037142335.1 Verrucomicrobiota bacterium
CAGGCCTCCACCGCCGTCAGACTGAATCGCCAAGCGTTGCCAACCTTCTGCGCCACCAAGACGCCATCTCGCGCCATGCGCGCAATCGTCGGTTCAGCCAACCGTAAATACTGGGCCACTTCTTTGAGTGTCATTAATTCTATTTCCATCGCACCGAATATTAGGCTGAAATTCTTCCCGGCGCAAGTGCGGTCAAAATTGCGTTCGTAATATCACCCGTTCCGCCGCTTCAGATTTGATCCAACCCGTCAGACCGTCCGCTCGTTCAACCAACCACCAACGCCCACGATCTTCCCGGATACCAACCTTTGTCCCCTCGCCTAACTGAAAATGCACCGTCGCCTCCGCCAGCGGCGCAAATCGCGCTTCGGTCCGAGCGGTTAACACAATTGCGTCTGGCAGAGCTGTTGTCAGGCACACTAAAATCGCCAAAGTCATTATCAGCCACCCACCGGCAACTACCACAAAGATTACGCACCCGGTCCGCAACCGCGGCAACCAAATCGCGCCGGCCACCAACACCACTGTCAGCCATACACCGGCAACTTCGTAGCGTGCCCATTGCCCAATCGTCCGGCTACCGGTTAGCAATTTCCAAAACCGTGCATGCGGCTTCGCCGGTAGGTTCACCTCTGCCACGCCGAGTTGCTCCTCGGCAAACTGTAAGTTTGCCAGAGTATCCGGATCACCCTGCGCAAGCCGCCGCGCCCGCTCGTAGCTCACCACCGCCCGTCCCAACTGCCCCGCCCGGTATTGCGCGTTACCGAGGTTGAATAAAACGTGCGCCGACTTCGGCTCAATCTTCTCATAGACGGCAATCGCCTCAGCGAACTTACCGGCATCAAACAGTGCGTTGGCCGACTTGAAATCGTCGCCCGCAAACGCCGGTATGGCCAGCAAGAGGCTAACGCTGAGCGCTTTCCAATTCATTAATCACCTGCTCCACTTGTTGTTTCAATTCAGCCACATCCATCGCGGCTCCAGCAAAGCGCGCGGCATCGCACGCCTCGAAAACCCCCCTTACCGCACACGGCAACCGGTGCTCCTCCACCACCGACGCCGTTAGACCAGACGCCGGTATGTTCAACCGGTCGCCGAGATATTCCTGCAACGCTCGCTGCACCTGTTCATAATTAGTCGCCACGGTAAGACTCTTCCGCGCTTGCCTAGCTGCCCGACTGCGCCGCGCGTATGCGATATCGCCGCACAATCTGTCCACCCGGCGTTTCCACGCCAGCGCGCCGATCAGCCCGATGACCGGTATCAAGTTCCAGACCCAAAACACCGGTGTTCCCAGAAATGATTCCGCCGGCAACGGGCCGGTATCACCTTTGAGGTAGACAATGTCCTGGCCGAGTTTCTCCGTAGGCTGGAGGCGTTGGCCGCCGCTGACAATGGTCGACGCGCCACCACTGCTGGCCTTGACGGTCAGACGAATCGGGCCTTGCGTGACGGTCTTGTAGGTTGTGGCGATTGGATCGAAATACGAAAGCTGAACCGCCGGTATCTGCGTCACATCGGTGTCTTTTGCGATTAAAACTTGCTGGAGTGTGCGTTCACCGGTCGTATTTAGGTCGTTCTTTATCGTTTTGCTTGTCGGATCGTAGGCTTTAAAACTGTCGAGTCCCTTCAGTACAAGCGGCGGGACGGTGTCTAGGTTACCGGTACCAATTACCTTGACGACGACAGTGATCGGATCACCGACGGCAACCTCGGTGGGTTTGGCGGCCACTTCCAGATTCCATTGGCCGATCGCGCCGGCGAAATCCGTCGGTCGGCCTTCCGACGGTAACGGCAGGACTTCGATTGGCACAGCCTCCATTGTGACAGGTACTTCACGAATTGCGACGCGCCCCATCATTTCATCGATGAGCGACCGGTTGCGCGTCGGTACGGTCAACTGCGCCTTGAGTACGGCGGGGCCAAAGTTAAGACGGCCAGTCCGCGTCGGAGAGATGGCGCCTTCGATAAGGTAGACGTTGAAAGTCTCGCCGTTGATGACTTGACTACCGGACTTGACGTTGCCGTTGTACTTATAACTAAGGCCGTCTGCTTCAGTGCTGAATCCGCCGAGGCCACGCACTGGAACATTGGCGCGCGCGAACAGAATTACGTCCAGTGGTGCAGTTTGGCCAAGGAAGATCTGCTGAGAGTTGAGACGCACTTTGGCAAAAAGCACGTCTTGCATACCGGACTGCCTACCGGATTTGTCGACGGTCAGCTTAATCGGATCGGTCCGGTAATTCTTACCGGCAACGGTAACTTCGATCGCCGGAATGGTGAATTCACCGATACGAGTCGATGCAACTTGGTACGTCAACGTGACTGACTGGCTCGTCTGGCCATTTACCCACGACATGCTGGTGTTGACCGATGGGCCAGCAAAGTTCAGACCGTCGACCTTTGGCAACGCCGGTTGTGGGGCGTTCTGCGCACCGTTGATCG
>JBAXAT010000376.1:0-2443 GCA_037142335.1 Verrucomicrobiota bacterium
CCGAACGGGAAGGGCGTAGCCCCCCCTTACCGATATCGGCAGGGAGCGGCTGAATCTTGACGGCTCCGCCGAAAAAAAGGGATTCAGAAGTCAGGATTCAGTAAGGGCAGCCGGTTATGCCGGTGCGCCGACTGAACAATTTTATATACTGTCCCCGTTTGTTCTATTTTCAGTGGGTGGAGAATATCTTCCAAGAAAGCGCGGACACGGTTACCGGTTCGCACCTCCATCGCAATGTAGATAAGCCTTCCCGTCTAGATGAAGAAAAGGCAAAAGCGCTAAGTGAGAATCTACCTGAAGGTGCGCACCTGCGCAGTTTGCGTTTGGAAAGCGAGATACTTGGCTTAGTCGGCGTCGTAGATTTAATCGAAGGCGGGGCAAATGGTGCGACCATTATGGACTACAAGAAAGGTTCTCCCCGTCGCACTAGTGAGGGTGAACGGGAAGCAAGGGAACCGGAGTCCATTCAACTCGGAGCCTATGCACTTTTGTTGCAGGAACAAGGTGTAAAACTCGCAGGTGCAGAAATCTACTATGCCGCTGAGAAATGCCGTATTCCTGTCGAACTCACAGACGACCTGCTGAATCGAACGCGGCAAGCCATTACTGACGCCAAGAAACTCGCCCTATCAAAAAACTTTCCTACTCCTCTGAAAAACGATCCACGCTGTCTTGGGTGTTCGGCGTATCCCATATGTTTACCAAACGAATCGCTGTGGTGGTCACGGGCGCTGGCTGACACAAAACCGAAGCAACAACTGTATTTCGTCTTCGCGACACCAACAGAAGATCAGTTGCGTGACAGGATTCTTGAAGCCCTTGAATTCGCCGCCGAAACTACAAAGCAGGAACTACCTACCCTTCAGCCACCGCGTCCTCCTCACGATGATGGCGAAGTATTAGTGGTTCAAACACCAGGATCGCAGGTCGGCCAGAGCGGCGATCAATTAACTGTAAGCATAAAAGGCGAGGTGGTGCGGAAGTTGCCTGGAAATCAAGTTCGGGCGATTTACCTGTACGGCGCGATACAACTCACAGCCCAAGCGGTCTCAACTTGCCTGGAACTAGGTATTAATGTGGCGTACTTCTCACCGGCAGGTCGCTATATAGGCGCGTTGTGCGGATTGCCTACCAGCGGCGTTGATGCAAGACGCGGACAATATCGACTGTTTGAGTTACCAGGCGTACGCCTTCATCTTGCCCGTGAGGTGATCCGTGCGAAGATTCATAACCAGCGTGTAATGCTGATGCGTAACGGCGAAGTGCCAGAGCGCGTATTGCAATTGTTGATTCACTTCCGTGACGCCGCTACATCAGCACACGATTTGACCGAGTTGCTTGGGCTTGAGGGCAATGCCGCCGCCCTATACTTTGAGCAGTTTGATTCAATGCTAAAACAGCGCAACGGACAGAAATTCGACTGGCAAGGTCGTAACCGTCGTCCACCGCGTGACCCAGTTAATGCGCTTTTGTCACTTGGCTATTCAATGCTTGCAAAGGAATTAACTGGCGTCTGTCACACAGTTGGCCTCGATCCGTTTCTCGGATTTATGCACCAGCCACGCTATGGGCGACCGGCATTGGCTTTAGATTTAATGGAGGAATTCCGCCCGTTGGTGGCTGACAGCGTGGCGATTACTCTTATTAATCGTAGCGAGTTAGGACCCGAGGATTTTATTCACAGTGCTAATGGTACTTTTCTAAACGACCGCGGCCGGAAGGTGTTTTGGGAAGCGTGGTTCAGACGACTCGACACTGAAGTCAGTCACCCAGAGTTTACCTACAAAATGGCCTATCGACGAATGCTAGAGGTACAGGCTAGACAACTATGGAGATTTGTACGCGGGGAGGCAAACCACTACAGTGGATTTACTACGCGATGAGCAACCGCGTCCGCTATCTTGTCAGTTACGACATCTGTGATCCGAAGCGGTTAAGGCGTATCGCAAAGGTACTCGAAGGCTTTGGAACTCGTCTTCAATACTCTGTCTTTGAATGTCCACTAGACGAACTACGGTTGGCCAAACTCAAGACTGCTCTCGCACCCGAAATGAACTACGATCAGGATCAGGTGTTATTTGTCTCCCTCGGCTTGGAGAGCGCCGACGCCACCCTCGTTATCGACGCGCTTGGTCAACCATATACTGTCCGATCACGAGTAACAATAATCTAACTTATTTTTAAGGCACCAGCGTGATTAGAAATCTGAGATTGACTAGCGGCCGTGATACTGATTCTATCTCATTGGCCATTGGCCACCGACCAGTTGTTTTCCGCCATTGAACAACCAAGTTCTCTGAAATCGCGAGTGACTTAAAAGCACCACGCGGTGTGCGAGCGTGGCAGTGCTCAATTAATCCTTCGGTGACGCTCGCTAATCATAAGTGGTTGGACCACTGGTAAAAATGGCAATCTCCGACAAGTGCTTATCATTGGCCGTATG
>JBAXAT010000377.1:0-2441 GCA_037142335.1 Verrucomicrobiota bacterium
CAGTTGTTACCTCAACCTCGACCGTCGAGAGGCTCCGGCGCAGACACTCAAGATTCGCATTAAGGACCTACTGCAGTCGGCGCAGCAACAACTTGATAAAAAGGCCGGCACACATCAGCAACGCGAGTCGCTGCACCGTGACTTCGTGGATATCGAGGCGCACATCATGCCGGAGATTGCTGCTGGACGACATAAAGCCGTGGCGATTTTCTCATGTGCCGGCGAAAAGTTTTGGCAGACTTTCGGCTTGCCGCGTCTTGGGCGTAATATTCTCATTTCCGACCACACACCACACTTGCATCCGCTGAGTGCCATGCTCGCTGAATATCACCGGTATTGCGTTGTGATAATAGACCGGGTGCATGGTCGGATTTTTGAGACGTATCTTGGTGAGATTGTGGAGCGCGGTGACGTGACCGACGTGTTATCGCGCCGCGTCCGCGAGGCCGGTCTCGGTGGTCGTGATGAGCGCAATATGGAACGGCACTTCACACAGGTTGTTGAGCATCACTACCAGCATCTTGCCGATGTGGCGTTTAAGCTATTCAAGCAGGACAATTTCGACTCGCTGATTCTTGCCGGGCAACGCGAGGCGGTGCACGAGTTCCAAAAACATTTACATCCGGATCTCCAGAAGCGATTGGTCGGTGATTTTCATGCTGACCCGGCCAAGATCACGCTACCTGAAGTTTTACAGCAGGCCGGCGCCATTGAGCAACGTGTTGAACGGGAGCACGAACTCCAGCTCGCTACTGAGGTGGTGCAAAAGGCTGATGCCGGTCATGGCGCAGTCACTGGATTGACTGCGGTGCTGGCGGCGCTCGACCGTGGCGAAGCGCAATTATTGTTGGTAGAAGAAGGTTTCGAGAAGCCGGGCTACGCCTGTTGCGGTTGTCATTATCCGTCACTGTTGCCGGTAGAATGTCCGTACTGTCACAAGCCGACTGTGCCGTGCACAGACATTGTGGATGAAGTCGTCGCCTTGGCGTTGCACCGTAAATGCCAAATTAAACACGTTCAAAGCGTGACGCCGTTGCGCACGAGTGGGCGCGTTGGTGCGCGATTGCGATTTCAAACGGTGTGACCCGATTTTGAATTGCGCCGCCGGCTACGGATGCTATGTTACTGAATTATATGGCGTCGTTTTTAAATAAATATTCCGATAACGTTGCCGGTAAGTTTTACGTTGACGATCAGTGCATTGACTGTGATCTCTGTCGTGAAACCGCGCCGGATAATTTTACGCGCAATGAAGATGGTGGCTATAGTTTTGTTTTCAAGCAACCGGTTACGAGCGACGAACAGACCAAATGCAAAGAGGCGATGGAAGGTTGCCCCGTCGAAGCTATCGGCAATGACGGCGACACGCAATGAATCCGGCCTTGCGAACCCGAGTGTTGCGCGAATGGCAGCCATATGGCCAGTGGGATGCACCAGCACGACTAGCGCCGGCCTTGCAACAACTCGTGCCCGGTGTCATGAAGCGGTTAGGACTGGAACAACGGATGCAACAGTCCCAAATCTTTCATCAGTGGGTCAGCATCGTCGGCGCGGACATTGCGCAACACGCGCAGCCGGTTAGCCTCAAAAATGGTTTACTCATCGTGGCTGTAGATAACTCGGTCTGGCTCCAAGAATTGGACCGGAATTATAAACCGCTCATCCTCCAAAAAATCTGGACCTGCGCCGGCAAAGGTGCCGTCAAAAAGCTCGTCTTGCGTATCGGCTAATGCGCCGTGTCGTTTTATATTTATTGCTGGCCCTACCGGTGTATGCCGGTAAACCACTCGACGTTCCGTTCATCGCGCAACAGTCCGGCTATTGCGGGCCAGCTGCACTAGCGATGCTGGCTGGTTTTTACGAACAACCGGTCTCGCAGGCCGCCATTGCTAGTGCCATCTACTTGCCAGACATCCACGGCACATTGACTGCCGACTTGGCTGACTACGCCAAACAATTTAATCTCTGGACCCGGCAATACCATGGTACGACCACCGACATCCGTCAAAAACTTACCGCCGGTGTGCCGGTGATTGTGCTCGGCAAATTTGGTAACAAGTTGCATTTTTTTGTGGTACTCGGCTTTGACGAGTTTGCCGGCACCGTGCTGGTCCACTCTGACCAGCAGGCCGGCCTCGTGATGCCGCAGGAACAATTCTGGCGCGTCTGGGACCGGGCCGACCGATGGACGTTGCTGATCTGTCCGCCTGACAAGGCGACTTGGACGCTGACTGGCGACGAATACAACGATCTGGGTGTTTTCCTTGAGCAAACCGGCAACCTGCCAGCAGCAGCGGGCAATTACCGGCGAGCAACGGAATTGGTGCCTGCGAATTCGTATTTTCAGATGAACCTCGGCAACGTCCTGCTGAAGCAGAAGCTGCTCCCGGAAGCGGTGGTTGCGTTCCGGCAAGCCGTTCAGTGTGAGCCTGGGAACGCGG
>JBAXAT010000378.1:0-2438 GCA_037142335.1 Verrucomicrobiota bacterium
GTTTGTTTTCCGTCCCAATTGAGTGCGGTCAGTGCCTTTCGCAATTTTGTGCACTTATCAAAATGCACATACATGGAGGGCAACGAAGCCGTGAATTGAAGACGGGTTCCAGCGAGGTCGAAGATTAGTTTGGCGTAGTGACCAGTTGGACCACCGTGGTGGGTGACTACATCTTCGGCACTGATGAGCGTGCCACGATAGTAGTTGCCGATGACAAGTGGCGGAGGCTGATTCCCACCACCGTCGAGGAACTGTTGCCAACTCATCGTGTCACCCCGTTCAGTGTGGTCGGACGAAAAACAACAATTGCCGACGGAAATGGTGCCGTGCCTTTGCCATCACCAAATTTCAGTCGCCCTTTAATGAATCGGACTTCGCCGTGGATGCAGTGAGCGTGCCACCACTTTGTATCCGTGCGTGAAGGAACGAGGCACACCACGGTTGCACCAGCTTTTGCCGACTCGTGTGCCTTTTTTATCCAGTGTCCAATCTGCCGTCCGTAGGGCGGATTCATCCAGCACACGCCAGACCAATTTTGGATCAAGCCATCGTCTTCTTTGGTGAAGAACTTGGCACACTTGGCGTTTTGCTCAGATGCACATACATCGAGCTCAAAACCAAACTCGGAATCCAACTCGTTAAATAACGCTTGAGGCGTTGCCCAATTGTCGGTTTGGCTTGCGAAATGTGGTTTGAGCCGTCTTAATGCTTCGGCAATCCGTCCAAGATTTAACTCAATGACATCTCGTAATGGCTGCCGAATGGGATTCAGTGCCCGACTAATTGAGTCGGATATTCCATCGGTAACCGTATCCCGCACAGCAGCGGTTGTGCTTTGCCTGATGGTGGGTGAGTATCCGCCCGAGGCGGTGCCGAGGAAGCTTTGGACTATGTTGTCTTTGATGGGGATCATGCAGTCACCTTAGTTACCATTAACCTCAACCGCTTCAGCCTGAATGCAGAAGTCCTCTGCTGTCGTTGCCGTTGCGTTCGACTGAATCGAAGCTGTTGATTTCGGTTCCTGCCATTGCTGGCAACTCTTTACGTCTGTTTTTCTGGTCGTTTGTTTCATATTGTTGTATTGATAACTCAGTTATCAATTAGGGTAAAAAATTACTTGAGTTCATATCGTTTAATTTCAATTCCGTACCGCTTACCATCTTGCATCTCAACGGCAACATCATGCCGAGTCAAATTATGCTTGAACTCTCGGGACACTGTTTTGACTTGGCGGGAATCGATTCCTGCCATCTTGAGTTCGTCAAGCAGAGCATCTACAAGAGCGGGCGAAATCTGCTGGTGATTCCGTTGAGCCGATTCATTGGCGGTTTCTAAAAATTTAACTCGCTCATTTCCTAGTAAACCCAACCCATTGGCAAGCTTTACTGCCACCGTTTGACCACAGTTCTTTTTGCCGTTTTCAAGCATGCAGATAAGCTCGTTCGATACAGTCGAGGCGTCTCGAAGTTGACGCTGGGTCATCTTCTTCGCTTGTCGTGCCTGCAATAACAAACCGCCAAATTGTTTTTTTCTGTCATTCATGGTAACTAGGTTATCACACTTCTCCAAAAAGTCAAGACTTTTCCTGATTAAAACATTTCTGATGTACAACATCTTCATTGCAATATACTTATGCATTGGTGCTGGGAGGTCAATAATAGCCATTATCATCTTTTTCCCAAGGTTTTGGGCGTGCTATCAAGTATCTCTGTAACCTTAAGTTCCACCAGCCACCGTCGCCCGTCAGTAGTGGTCACAATCAAATCTGGGCACGGCTGTAGGCTAGGACTTGAGCTCAATAGTGGCGGGCGGAAATCACGCCGAGGAGGTGGCGGGCGAGGTTGGTATGCCCTGCCAGCAAGCCGAAATAGCGTTCACTCTAGCGGCTTCGTCATTAACAAATGCCGCCCTCAGATGCGTATAAGTTTTGGCGGCTAGAGACCCGCCGTCTCGCTCTGAATGCCCGAGCCAAGCTCCGATGGTCTTGAAGCTAACACCAGCCTCGCACCACATTGTCGCTGCGAGATGCCGTAAGCTATAATGGTCGTTTAGTTTCGGTAGATTTAAGAGATTACAAGCGGTTGCTAGTGGCGTCTTACATGAAGAAACAACAAAGACTGGAGCTGTTAGTTTAGGGCGTTGTCCCTGCTGCATCCGACGGAATAGTGCCTCAGCATGAACAAATAGCGGGACAATCCGAGTTGAGTTGGCGGTCTTAGTGCCTGTAATATTTACCTGTTTCCGTTGCCAATCAATGTCTCCCCACTTCAGTGCATTTGCCTCTCCCTGTCTGAGCCCTAGATAGGCAATACCCTCAGCTAAATCAGCTGCGTCATTGGCAGGCGGCTTGCCGTTGGATTTCTTCGACCGCATCACAGCAAGAATTTCGGCAAATTCAGCACGACTCGGCACAATCCGCTTGGCGTAACGAACAACCT
>JBAXAT010000379.1:0-2433 GCA_037142335.1 Verrucomicrobiota bacterium
CTCCGGCACAACGCAAAATTCGACGTGAGCAAACTGGAATGGATGAACGGCCAATACATCAACTCGCTCACACCCGACGACCTTGACCGGCACGCGGCGGCATTCGGCATCAAGTGTGACGACGCGGCGTACCGGCGCGCAGTGCTGAACTTGATCAAAGGGAAAATCTCACTACTCAAGCAGTTACCGGATCGGTGCGGCTATTTCTTTACAGAGGATTTTTCGATTGATCCGGCGGCGGTAGCAAAATCACCGGTCGATCCGGTGCAACTGGCCAAGCTCACAGACCGATACGCCAGTTTACCGGCGTGGGACGCAGCAACCCTTGAAGCAAATCTCAAAGCATTAGCCAGCGAACTTGGAGTGAAGACCGGCCAGTTGATTCATCCGTGCCGGCTGGCGGTATCCGGCCAATCGGTCGGGCCATCGTTGTACCATATGCTCGAAGTCATGGGACGCGACCGGGTACTTGGCCGGTTGCAACGGTTCAAAGCATGACAACCGCGAATAAAATCACCATTTGTCGGATTCTGCTAATCCCGGTATTCATTTGGCTAACGTTGGATTACATCCGCGACTCTCAGCACGGCGAAGGCCGCGAATGGCAGCGCTGGCTGGCGTGCGCGGTGTTCGCTTTGGCCTCCATTTCCGATGCCGTGGATGGTTACATCGCACGCCGGTACAAACAGAAGACGGAACTCGGCACATATCTGGATCCGCTGGCGGACAAGCTGCTACTGGTGTCGGCGCTAGTCTTGCTGAGCGTCCGGTTCAAAGAAAAATCGCCGTTTGAACTGTTGCCGTTATGGTTTCCAGTACTGATAATCAGCCGTGACCTAATCATTTTGGGCGGTTTTATCCTGATTCACATCATCACCGGCCATTCCCAAGCCCGACCGCGACTGGTGGGTAAAGCGGCGACAGTTTTTCAGATGATTACACTCGGCTGGATTTTACTACGGATTCAACACCCATCAATTGAATGGCCGCTGAAGGCCGCCGGCTTGTGTACCTTCATTTCTGGCATCTGGTACATCCTCGACGGCATTAAGCAGCTCAACACCCACGAACAAAAAAAATAGCACGCTTACCAGTTGCGCCGGGCATCCAAACCGCCGGCAAAAGAAAGCCTGAAATCGTGTTGAATCGGTGCCGTGCTTCTTCTACGCTGCCGGCCGGGATGAACATCGCCAGTCTGATTGACCACACGCTCCTCAAACCTGACGCCACGGTTGCCGACATCGAACGGCTCTGCCGGGAAGCTTCACTTCATCAATTCTGTTCCGTCTGCATCAATCCATTCTACGTCAAATCCGCCGCCGACTTACTCCAAAACATGCCGGTCAAAGTCTGCACCGTGATTGGATTTCCACTCGGCGCCAACCTTACTGAAACCAAAGCTGCCGAAACACGCTTCGCCCTCCGCGATGGCGCCCGCGAAATCGACATGGTCCTCAACATCGGCGTGCTGAAAGCCGGCAACCACACCGCTGTGCTCGCCGATATTCAAGCCGTCACGCAACTCTGCCGCGAAGCGCACGCCATCTGCAAAGTCATCTTCGAAACCTGCCTGCTTACCGATGCCGAGAAAACACTCGCCTGCGAACTGTGCATTGCCGGCGGCGCCAACTTTGTCAAAACCTCCACCGGCTTCAGTACCGGCGGCGCAACTGTTGACGATGTCGCGCTGATGAGCCGGCTGGTAAAATCGCGCGGTCTCGGCGTCAAAGCTTCCGGTGGCATCCGCTCGCTGGCCGACCTTCAAAAAATGGTGACTGCCGGCGCTACGCGCATCGGCACCAGTAGCGGCATCAAAATCCTCCAAGAAGCCGCCGGTTGACATGAGCGACTTTGTTCCGTTACCGGCCGACGAGCGCATCGTCATCACTTGGCCAACGCCAAACCGGCATCTCTTCGCCGCGCCGGAAAAATTCTTCACCCGCACTCGCGTTAATCCAGATTTCGGCAAGCCCGGCTGGACGCGCGACTGCGGCCGGCGTTTCCATCGCGGCTGCGACATCGCACCGGTTAACGTCACACCAACCGGGCAAACCACCAGCGTCCTCTTTACTGACTGCGCGACCGGTAAAGATTTCGCAAGCGACGACCCAACCTTTATTCCGCATGACGAGGTATTTGCTGTCTTCCCCGGCAAAATCATCGAAGCTATTACCGACGAAGCCGTTTCCGATTTTGGACGACATGTCGTCATCGAACATCGCTGGCCGGTTACCGGCGCAAAATTCTTCACGCTTTACGGACATCTTGCCGAGCTGAAAACTGGCGATTGCATCGGGTTGATGGGGCAAACCTCTAAAAATGCTGATGCGCGGAACTGGATGGCAATCGCACCACACTTACATTTCGAAGTCCGGGATGCTGCCGGCACCGCCTACGACCCGGTCGAATTTCTGAAACGGTTTTTACCTCGCT
>JBAXAT010000380.1:0-2427 GCA_037142335.1 Verrucomicrobiota bacterium
TATCCCGGCTTCGCGCAATGCCGCTACCACCATCGCACCTGATTTCCGTGACACTTCCGCTTCCACCGACGGCCCACCCATCAACACAGCCACTCGCAAATCTTTCATGATTCCCTCCCAAGAATTTGCACTTCTGGTTCCAATTCAATCCCCCGCTCTTGCCGCGCACGCAAACGAATCTGTTCCATCAACGCCAACACATCTCCCGCCGTCGCGCCACCTTCATTCACGATAAAATTTCCGTGCAACTCCGACACTCGCGCACCACCGACCGTCGCACCTTTTAAGCCTAACTCGTCAATCAGTTTACCGGCCGGAATCGTCACGGGATTCTTGAACACGCAACCGGCGCTTGGCATCGCTGGTTGACTTGACCAACGTTTCTTTTCGAATTGCCGGAGCTGCGCATCAATCTCTGCTCGCACCGTTTTATGTCCGCGCAAAATCGCCATCAGCACCACATGATTCGCAAACAACGGACAATTCCGGTACCGCACCGGCACCGTCTCCGCCGCTGCATCATAAATTTCGCCGGTCATGCTCACATACCGGACCCACTCAACGACATCAAACGTCTGCTTGCCCATCGCCCCGGCATTCATCCGCAATGCGCCGCCAAGCGAACCGGGAATTCCTTCAAAAAACTCCAATCCGCCCAGTTCGTGCTGCTTTGCCAAATTCACGATGCTCCGCAATCGTGCCCCACCCCGCGCATATAACCGCTCGCCGTCCGCTTCCACTTTTGAAAATTCCGCACTCGCAAGTTGCACCACCACGCCAGCAATTCCCCCATCGCGCACCAGTAAATTCGTCCCGCGTCCGACAATCGTCACCGGCACATTGCGCTCATGGCAGTAGCATAACAACTTAGCCAAGTCATTCTCATTGCCGGGCTCCGCCCAAATCTCTGCCGGTCCACCGACTCGCATCGAAGTATGCCGCGCCATCGGTTCGTCGCGCCGCACCACCGCTTCACCGGTCAAAGCCGCACGCAAATCCTTCTCGATATTCACCGGTGACGCCGTTGCCACCAAAATGTTCGGACCTTGCTTCGCAAGTTTCTCCGCCACCGCCTGCGCCACTTTGTAAATATCACCGGCGCCCATAACCAACACCAAATCACCGGTGCGCGCTTCCGTGAAAAGTTGCTGCGCCAACCGTTGCAAATCCGGTTCATACGTCACATCGGTTTGCCTCGTCGCCAACACACCGTCATAAATTGTTCGACCGTTGATGCCGGCAACTGGCGCTTCGCTCGCCGAATATACGTCGGTCAGAAAAAGTTTGTCGGCCTGCCGGAACGCCGTCGCAAATTCCTTCTGCAACGCTTGCGTCCGCGAGTACCGGTGCGGCTGAAACGCTGCAATCACGCGCTGATAACCCAGCGTCCGTGCTGCCGAAATTGTCGCCGCAATTTCCGTCGGATGATGCGCGTAATCGTCCACAACAACAATGCCGTCGCCGTCGTACCGGCGTTCAAACCGACGTTTCGCGCCGGTGAACTTCGCCACCGCCGCCGCGACTTTTTCAAATGGCATCCCAAGCTGGTCTGCCACTGCAATCGCCGCCAACGCGTTCACAACATTCTGCTTACCGGGAATCACTAACTCGATTTCGCCAAGCCGCTGGTCCCGGCAAATCACCGTAAACCGGCACCCGCGATTCGTCGGTTTAATATCCAATGCCCGGTAATCTGCCTTCTCTGACAACCCAAACGAAATCGCCGTACGACTTTCCTTTGACAACGTTGCGCAGTTCGCGCAATCGGCACAGTAAAATACTGTGTTCAACGTGCTCCGGAAAAACGATCCAAAATTTGCCAGCAATCCTTCCATTGTCCGGTGATGGTCGAGATGTTCCGCTTCAATGTTCAGGCAAATCGAATATTGCGGCGTGAACCCAATCAACGTGCCGTCGCTCTCGTCTGCTTCCGCCACAAAATACTTGCCGGCACCAAACTGCGCATTCGTCCCAAGCACCGGCACCTGACCGCCAACGCAAAAACTCGGCGCACTATCACTGCGCGTCAATACGTGCGCCAGCAAAGCCGTCGTCGTCGTTTTCCCATGTGTCCCGGCTACCGCGATATTACTTTTGTGCGTCATTAACGCCGTCAACAACAGCCCGCGACGCACTGCCGGAATTTTCAGCTCCTCCGACGCCATAAATTCCACATTCTCTGCAGTAACCGCTGAAGTGAATACGACCAATTCTGTATCTGGGCGCACATTCTGACCGGCATGCCCGACAAAAATTTTCGCGCCGAGTTTTTTTAACCCGGTGGTTTCGCCATTCGACGACAAGTCAGAGCCGGTAACGATGTGCCCTTGCTGCAACAGTAACTTAGCCAGGCCACTCATTCCGCAACCCCCGATCCCAACAAAATGCACCCGGCGCGGCTGCGCTCCGAGAAAGTCAATTAATTGT
>JBAXAT010000381.1:0-2411 GCA_037142335.1 Verrucomicrobiota bacterium
CGAGCTCGCCGGCGGATGCGACCACGCTGGCTCAGTGTTATATGACGGCGATACCGTCAAGCGTGTCGGCTCGCCACCCGCCCGGTTGATTGTGTAAATCTGCGGCGATCCCCGATCATCGCTGACGTAGGCAATCGTCTGCCCGTCCGGCGACCACGTCGGCGACGACTCTGCGCCTTTCGTATTCGTCAACCGGCGCAACCCGCCACCACCGACGTTCATCGTGTATAATTCCGGATTACCATCCTTGCTTAATGTCAACGCGATCGTCTGGCCGTCTGGTGAATAATCCGCCCCTGAATTTACGCCGGAAAATCTGGCCAGCACCCGGCGCTGGTTTGTTGCTAAGTCCGCTTCCAATACATCAGGAAAGTCTTTCCAATAGCTCGTGTAGGCAATCTTCCGGCCGTCAGGCGACCAACGTGGATGCCCGCTGATTTTTCCATCACGGGAGAGGACACGGACGTTGTAGCCGTCGTAATCCATCACGGCTAATTCTTTTACGCCGCGCTTCGGCGAGTAGATGAATGCGATTTTCGTCTGCGCGATACCTCGCTGGCCGGTCACCGTCTGCACGATATCGTCAGCGATGGTATGCGCCATAGTGCGCGGGGTGCCGGCGCTTGGATAAGCGCGTGCCAGCACGGAGTATTTTGTGGCTGGTTGCGTCACAAAATACTTCACGCCGGTGCCATCCGCACTGCCAGTTACTAAATAATCCGCGGATTCGCCGGTCGCCTTGATGTCGAATGAACCAGACAACCGCAAATCGTTCTTCAACACATCCGACACATTCGCGCCACCGGCAAAGCTGGTGATCACGACAGATTTCTTCACGAAATTCTTTTTGATGTCCACCTGTGCCTGAGCGCCGGTCGCCAGCAAGCACACCGCCAACCAGAACCAATTTTTCATATTTATCCCTCCACTTGAAAGTTAACTGCGATGACTACCGACGCGCCGCGCATCAACGCATCCGGCGGTGGCTCGAGGCGCGGCACTTTGCGTACTGCCGCCAACACCGAGTCGTCCATCAGCTTATTGCCAGAACCAACCTTGACTGTCGCCTCGATCACCGAGCCATCGCGCGCGATGCGTAATGCGACGGTCGTCATCAGCTGTTTGGCGAGCGCGGTGCCGGGCTGTTCCCAGGCTTCGTACAAAACGTCGTGAATGTGTGTATAATAGCTCGCATACGGCGTGCCTTGCCCGATACCGCCAACCACACCGTCTTCCCGGCCATTCGGCGAACCAATCTTGCCGCTCTTGCCGGTGCCGCCACCGGCTAGTTTGCCGTCGCCGTAGGGCGTACCGTTAGGTGACGACTTGAGTGCATTTGCAAACCGGTTTTTAATCTCTTCCGCGCTGGAACCTTTGCCGGTACCGGTAGTGGATGCCACTTTGGTAGTGGTATTAGTGGTTGATTTCTTGCCGGTAGGAACAGATGGCGGTTTGAGCGCAGCGACGGGTTTGGTGGGTGTGTTTTTTTTCGGAATCGCGATATCACCGGGATCGGCTTTGGGTGGCGCAACGGGTTTTGGAGCGGGCGCTGCGACTTCGTCGCCGGCTAAATTCTGAGATGGTTCAGCCTTAGGTACTGGTGCCGGCGGCGGATTACCGGCAGGTTCTGGTGCTTTGTATTCGCCACGCCCGGTGCCGGTGCCAACCGGTAACTCGCCAAGGATGTCAGCTTCGATGATTTCACTGCTGGGGCGGGTTTCACTGGCATCAGAAAGAAATTGTTCCCAGCCGATGAGGACGGCAATCACGATGACGTGGAGCACCAGCGCGATGAAGAAATTCCGCCGGTACCGTTTGTCGGGCGCAGTCATTACCGGCCCGACTTCGGTGCGTTTTCTTCCTGCGTCATCAAGGCGATCCGCGTGATTTTGGCGGCGTGCAGGTACTTCAGGGCATCCATGACTTTGCCGTAATTGTTGGCTTCGTCGGCTTTGACGAGAACAGTAATCGGCGGAGTGTGCCGTGATAGTGCGGCGAGATCGGATTTGAGCTGTGGAATAGTCTTGCGGACGTCGTTGAGGTAGATATTGCCGGCTTTATCGACGGCGAGCGTGCGAGTTTGCTCACGCTTGATGGTGTCGGTTGTGCCTTTTGGCAGATTTATGTTCATGCCGTATTCGACGACCGGGAAGAAGATAATCACGGCAATAAAGAGTTGGAGTAGCAAATCCACCAACGGCATTACGTTGATCTCTTTGATCTCATGTAAATGCCCATAACGGCGGCTACGACTAACAGTCCGGTTCATGGCTTACGTGGTGTAATTGTGTTCGATGGCTGACAAAAATTCATCTGCGAAATTTTCCAATTCCATCGTCTGTTGCCGGATGCGCTGGGCGACCCAGTTGTAGCCGAACAACGACGGTACGGCGACCAGTAATCCAACCACC
>JBAXAT010000382.1:0-2399 GCA_037142335.1 Verrucomicrobiota bacterium
AGCACTTGCTGAAACGACATGAATCCGCCGCTAATCGCCTCCACCGTCAACAGCGCCACCGCCGTACTGCTCGGCGTCAGGATTGAAATGACGATGCCGGCCAATAACGCACGCCATCGGTTTTGCGTGGCGGCATGGAGTAACTGACGCAACCGCGTCCCGAAAAAGCGTTCCGAGCCGCGGCGCAAACAACGAATGCCTAACAGCATCAGAGCGATGCCGGCCAGAAAATTGAAGTTATTCAGCAACCGGGGTCCAGCCTCCGTCAAAGAAATTGGTGGCTGGGGTCAGAATTGAACTGACGACACCTGCATTTTCAGTGCAGTGCTCTACCAACTGAGCTACCTAGCCACCCAAAAACTGAGGCGAAACTCTTAACACTCACCTGAATCGCGTGCAAGATTAAACATCCACTCGACCGCCTTTGACGTTCGGATAGCGGCGCGGTATGATGCTGAAATAATGAATACAAAATTCGATCTACCTGACGTTTTGAAACTCGAATCCGGTCCCGGTAGCCTACCCCGGATCAGTATTACCGGCCCGCACGCCAACGCCACCATTTACCGGCACGGCGCCCAAGTCGCACTTTTCCAGCCGCACGGCGAACGCCCAGTCCTGTTTATGAGTCAGCAAAGTCAGTACGCCACTGGCAAACCGATTCGCGGCGGCGTCCCGATTATCTTTCCGTGGTTTGGTGCGCACCCGACCGATTCCACTGCGCCAGCGCACGGCACCGTCCGTCTGGCGGACTGGGATTTAATTTCGACTGCGCAACGCTCCGACGGCGTAGTTGAAGCGGTTTTTGCCTTGCCGCCATTCTTGCAATACCGGGTCGCGATTGGCCGGCAACTGGAGCTGACTTTGGAAGTTTGCAATAACGGTACAAGCCCGCTGAAGTTTGAGGAAGCATTGCACACCTACTTTGCCGTGAGTGATATCCACCACTGCTCCGTGACCGGTCTGGAAAACGCCCGGTACGACAGTATTGTTGAAGGCGTTACCGATAAATCACAAGGCACAGTTCCGATCATATTCACCGCCGAGACCGACCGGCTCTACCTCAACACCCACTCCACTTGCGTCATTCACGATCCCGGCTGGCAACGCCGCATTGTCGTTGAGAAAAGTGGTTCCGACTCGACTGTGGTCTGGAATCCGTGGATTGCAAAAGCGAAGGCAATGCCCGACTTTGGCGACGATGAATGGCCGTCAATGCTTTGCATCGAGACCGTTAATGCCCGAGTTAATGCCGTCACGCTTGCGCCAAGTCAGACGCACGCTATGCGCACCATCGTGCGCGTTGAGAAAAACTAAGTCGTCAACCCCAGCCGCGCGAATTGTTCGGCGGGCGCATCGTTTTCGCGCATCAGCCGGACCAGATGCGCAATCATCATCTGCTCGATTTTTGGGTCGGTAAGCGGGCGTTCTTGTTTCGGGTCGGTGGCGAGATCGTAGAGCACCGTTTGCCAAATCGACTCATCTGTGCGCCAAGTCGTGCCCGGTATCCGTAACAACGGACAACCTTTCGTGAACGTGAACGGCGGCGCGAGCGTGGCCGTTTGCAATTCTTCCACGCTGAACATCTCCCGCATATGCGTCGGCATCAGAGTATAGTCGAACAACGGCGAATTGGTTCGATCCTTCGGAGCGCGCATGTAGACATACCGGCCATCAGTCACATTCACCTGTGCTCCGAACAATCCAAACAGACCAGCCTCGCGCACCGGCTGATCTGTCGCAATCGTGGCTGCCAGATCCCAGCCCTGCATGTCCGCCGTGGTCGGTACGCCAAAATAACCGAGCAATGTCGGGCCGAGATCAAGCGCCGGTTGCACCAATGCCCGCCGCCGTTCTCCCGCTTGCCGGCACCGCGGATCCCAGACAAAGAATGGCGTGTGGGCCACCTCCTCGTAAAATGGCATCGCACACTTCGCCCAGCACTCGTGTTCGCCGAACAGGAAACCGTGGTCCGTCCACACCATTAACATTGTGTCATCCCACAGCTTCAACTCATCCATCAGGTCGAGCACCTTGCCAAGCTGCCGGTCGCACATCGTCACCAACGCGGCGTAATGCCCGCGCAATTGCGCCGGCAATGGGTTGTCAACACTGCGCCCATAGCGCGGCCAGTCGTGGAGCGGTTGCCCGGTGCCGATTAAATCCCGGTAAAGCTCCTGATCCTCCGGCTGGGTGAAGAATGGCTCGTGCGGATCGAAGGTCTCAATTTGCAGGAACCACCGATCGGCATCACGATTGCGCCGAATGAAATCGAGACCAGCGGCAAAGGTTTTCGCCTGCGGCTGATCCGCCTCGCGCCGCATGAATTGCCGGTTGACCCGGTCGTGGCGGTAGGCGGTGCCCGGACTGGCATTACTGCCGACCGCATTACCGACTGG
>JBAXAT010000383.1:0-2388 GCA_037142335.1 Verrucomicrobiota bacterium
CCCGGAGTTAAGAAGTTGCGCGGTCACGACAGCCACCGGATTCGAATCGGTGATTACCGGGTGTTGTATTTGATTGACGATCCAAGCGAGACCATCCAAGTCACGGCCATTGGTCACCGGCGCGAAGTTTACCGTAAACCAGTAGCATCCGGCTAAGGAATCACCGGCATGACAAGATGCGACGGATGCGTGGCGTCGTGCCAGATGGATTGGTGGGCAACTTGGATCGCGGTGCTGGTGTTCGGGTTCTCGCCGGTATTCAGGTTCCGATCCCAGAGCGGGAAATTGCTGCTGGTGACTTCCAGCCGGATGGCGTGGCCTTTCAAGAAGACGTTGCTGGTGACTTGAAGATTCAGCGTGTACTCCAACACTGCGCCGGGCTCAATCAGTTCCGGGTGCGCTCCATCTCCGTGCCGGTACCGTGCCCGGACGATGCCTTCCGTGATGTTGATGGCGCAGCCATCGGGATAAACGTCCACGAGCCGCCCGACAAAATCCGTGTCGTGCGCGCTCGATGCCGCCCACAATTTCAGCGTGACCGGCCCGGTCACTTCCAAGTCAGCGGGTAAGGGGTCGGTTGTGTAACACAACACATCTGGGCGGGCTTCGTTCGGACGTTGATCGCATGGGCCGCACCAGATGAAATCTTTGTAAGAGTCATTCCACGGACCAATCGAGTGGTTGCCGCCGCGCGTGGGAACCGGATTGGCGGGATCGTAATCATACCGGTCGGCCGGCTCGGTCTGCGGCCGGTTCTGGCTCAGTTGACCGGCGCTGTGCAGATAGAAATTTGTGAACTTCGTTCGCGCCAATGGCCATTCGTCTTCGTCGCGCCACTGGTTGCGGCCCATCACAAAAATCCTGATGGGACGGTCACCCAAACCATCGGGAGCCGGTTGGCCTTTGAACACCCGGTCGAACCATGATAGATAAATCTTTAGATAGTCGTAAGTGGAAGTTGGACCAAAATCGACCGCCCGGTGACCGTCCGGCGTGGGTTCCAGCCCATGGTGATGCCCCCACGGGCCGATCATGATTTTGTGGTTGGGATTAATGGCGGCCATCTGCTTCCAGTTGGCGAGCATTTCCGCCGGGTAATAATCGTACCATCCGCACACGTGCAGCGCCGGCATGGTGAACCGGTCAAACCGGTCACGAATGCTGCACTTGTCGTAGAACGCATCCATGGTCGGGTGATCCATGACCTCCCGCCAGACGCGACTTTCACCGGCCCCGCATGAAACATCCAGCGTGCGGAGCGGCAACCGCCGGTAGAGTTCCGGCAGGTCAAACGACTGCATGACCTCGCTGTTTCCGACCCGCGAACCGGCATCGAAACACAGCCACCAGAAACTCAGGAAGAAACTCAACGGCCCACCCGCGTACCAACCGCGCCGCCACGTGCCGCACGGCGCAAACGTCGGCAGGATCGCATCCGGCAACGGCCCGTCGCCGCGCGCCACCCCGAGGGTTTGCACCCAGCACAGATACGACGGCCCCATTTGGCCGACCCGCCCGTCGCACCACGGTTGCTGGCGAATCCAGGCGATGGTGTCCGGCGTGTCATTGATTTCCTGTATGAATGGCTCAAACTTGCCTTCTGAGTCGTACCGGCCGCGGGTGTCCTGTGAAATGTAAACATACCCGTTGCGCGCCCACGTTTCACCGCTGGTGAGGTGGCCGAGGCGATTGTACGGTGTGCGTTCGACTACGACCGGATAGCGACCTTCGGTTTCCGGCAGAAAGATTGTGGCGGCGAGCCGCACGCCGTCGCGCATCGGCACCATGACTTGCCGGACAAATCGAGAACCGCGAGCCTGACCAGTTACGAGCATAATAAATTACCTTTCCAGAAGTGACTGGCTGACAGTGTCCGAATTTGAAGTGTGCAAGTCAATCTTTCTGCGCCGGCAAGGACTCGCCACGGACACCTTGCTTTCCGGTCTGAGGAGGCTATAGTGCTGCTGTTATTAAGCGCTTTCTCCGGGGGCGAAACGGTTTCGACTTTGTGGGGTAGGCGCGAGCGGCATGCCGAGGTTGTCGGGAGGCCTCGTTAAACACCTGACAAAAACATAACAGCGAACGAAGAACTCGCTCTCGCAGCTTAACTGACTGCGACGTCTCACCTGTGACGCCTGCTGGCGGGCTGAGACGACAATAGCAGGCTAGTCGGTGGATGTCGTCTTCAGGTCCATTGGCGAAACTTTAACTGGAGGCTGGCGCGACGAATGGCCCGCCCATTGGCAGTTCGGCGCGCGAGACTTAAAGGTGGGATAAGCATGTAGTCATTCGCGTTAACTTTGCATAGGACGTGGGTTCAACTCCCACCGCCTCCACCATCTTGAATTTGGATTTGAAAAATCGCGCGCGCTTCGCGCGGTGAGGTTC
>JBAXAT010000384.1:0-2388 GCA_037142335.1 Verrucomicrobiota bacterium
CATCGTCACGCGCTTGATAGTTGGAGCGGCTGAAAATATGGATGATGCGAATACTCTTTTTGTTGATCAGCCCGGTCTTGCGCAATTCACCCAAGTAACCTCCGAATGTCAACGGGACATCATCGTAGTGCGGACAAAGAAAGATGAGTTGGGTTTCCGGTATGACTGCGGCAATTCGGAGCAAGCGTTTCATCAGCCCAACTTCTGGCCATGGGCAGCGGCAAATGCCCGCAGCGATTTCAGATTGATGCCAAAATGAATCGTGTCCGGCGAGGTGACGGACATCGCCGACAACAATCGTCCCAACTGAAAGCAGGAACGCCACGGTTGACCGGTCAGGACCCCCACGATTTGGCCGGCCAACGCCGCGTCTCCGGCCCCGGCAGTATTCGCAACTTTGACCTTTAGCGCTGGTCGGTATTCAATCTCGTTGCCGGACAAACCATACACGCCATCGGCGCCGTCGGTGATACAGACCTTCGTATGGGGACTGACATTGCGAATGTAAATCGCACACGCCGCGACAATCTGCCGAGACGATTTTCGTGACGGGACCTCCGCCAGTGCCGCCGCTTCATCAATATTGATTGAAAGGAGATCGACAAGCTTTAGCAGTTTCCCACGCCGGACGACTGACATTTCATGCGAGATAAATGAGGCAGCCGTAAAGGATTGCTGCTGTTTGGCCAAACGCAGGAGCAGGAGCCGAGTCGCAAATGGGACTTCCGGGGCTGCCAGTGCCAAGCTTCGTTGACAGAGTTCACCTTGCGCCGCGCGAATCATCGCCGGCGACACTTTACCGCTGGCACTATTCAATTCGGTCAGATTGCCGCCGGAACCATCCGGGAACTGGTAGCACACCGAAAATAACGTCCGCGCGCGATCCATGACCCGGACATACTTCAGCTGCATGCCAACGTGTCGCATTTGCGCCAGCAAATCTTTCCCCGTGGAATCGTTACCCACTGCGCCGACCGGAAAGATCGCCAACTTCAGACCGAGATCGCGACAGAGAACCGCGACATAATGGAGAATGATGTGCAGCTTGCAGAAATCCTGTTGGTCAACCCGCCGCGCCAGCCGCGACTCGTTCCGGCCAAGGTCGTGCCGACCTTCGAGCCGGTAAATGATGCCGCTCCCAATCCCACCGGTGCCAACCACTGTTTTATAACCGGTGCGTGTCATCACGGGTTGGTTATTCCTCAAAATAACCGGAGGTACCAAAAAAATCCCAGTCCGGATTCTCGCTGAGCGGATGCCGCGCGGTGTCCAGCGTGGCGGTAATCAACGCATCGGGGTGTTCCTGCAGCAGAGTCAGCGGATATTCGACAGTCGGCGCCGCGAATAATCCCACCCGCAACGCCGTCTGCTTCCAGGCGCCGGTATCACTGAAGACCCGCACCTTCTGTGCGGAGAGACACTCCTTGACGCCGAGCGTGACCGACATCGGTGGCACAAATTGATAGGCCGTCCCGAAGCTGCGTTGCGCGAGCGCAAGAATGGTGTCCGGATTGTTTTCTTGCACGCGCACCGTCGATTGCCGCAGGTCGTCCAGTGTCAGCCGCCCGTAGAGATTACGGCGGGCCTGATTGTAAGCGATGTGACCGTCCTGCCCCCAACCGCCCAAGGTGATATCAACCGGTGCCTCCCGAATCGCTTTCAGCACGGTGGGAATGCTCTGGGGTGTGAGCCAGAACCGCTGGGCGGGCGGCACGGCCAACTCCGGCGCGATGCCGCCGTAAAAGTGGCGTTCCATATAACCACGAAAATTATACGGATGATTCCGGGGCAAGAGTCGCCCCTGCCAATCGAGGCATTCGTCCATGTGAAAGACAACCAACTGTTTCAAGCTGACGCGCCCAGTATTTACGATGCGCGTGAACGGCTGATACCAGCAAGTCGGTCCACACGGCACGATGGCGCGCGTGGGCTGGCCTTTGGCGTTGTGCTCTTGGATTTCCTGCACCAACGTTTGCGCCATAGCCTCCCCCATTGCCAGCGAGTCTTTGACGACTCGAAACGGAACTTTCCGTGCCGCATGCTTTTCCAACTCCGCGACCGGAATCGAGCACCAACTGTAAAGCTCGCGTGGGGTGATATTGTGGCTCATCGACAACTACTGATACCGACGTGCGCCGTAAACTGCAAGCGTGTTTGACGTGGCGCTGGGAAGCGAAGCCATTAATTTTCCGTTATTTCTCAATAATGGAAATGCGACAGGCGCGTCCAGTGTTGAGCCGCCAACTCGCAATCCGGTAAGCACCGACGATTCCCAGAGAGATTTTCCGGCCGTGCCAGGACAACGTGGCCGCCGTGGATTGTCCGGCGGTTTCCTGCACGCGCAAGACTACTCCCTGACCATCCTCCGCCCGTTTCAGCGCCAGCAAC
>JBAXAT010000385.1:0-2385 GCA_037142335.1 Verrucomicrobiota bacterium
CGACGAGAGCCTTGAGATCATGGCGGGCGCGTTGCAGCGCCTGAAACTCTGACATGCAAGCCACAATTGCCAAGTTATTGCCGGACGCACAGCAGTTTCTCTGTGATCTGATCCGGTACGAGTCCACGCCCGGCAACGAGCATGCGTTGATGTTGTTTTGCGAAAAAGAATTCGCCAAGCTTGGTGTCACCGTTGAACGTGTTCCGCTTTCAGACGCAATCAAGAACGATCCCGATTACTCCACACCGGTACCGGATATCAAATACGATGGCCGGTTCAACCTGCGCCTGGTCCGCAAAGGCCAGGGCGGCGGACGCAAACTGTTGTTCAACGCCCACTCCGATGTTGTCCCGGCCTCCGAAGGACAGCCGGAGGCTTACCGGCCGCGCGTTGAAAACGGGATCGTCTTTGGACGCGGCGCGTGCGACGACAAAGGGCAAGTCGCCCTGCTATATTTGTTTTTCAAAACGCTGGCCGCGCAAAAGTTGCAACTGGCCGGCGACATCGTCGCCCACCTAGTTGTTGAAGAGGAAAACGGCGGCAATGGTTCGCTCGCCATGGCACGCACCGGCGAGAAAGCCGACGGCTGCGTTGTGCTCGAAGCTTCTGAAAGCAAATTGTTCACCTCGATTCGCGGTGCGGTCTGGTTCCGCATCGTGTTTCACGGCAAAGCCGGTCACAGCGGCCAAGCCGGGCAGACCAAGAGCGCGTTGCTAATCGCCCGGGATGCCATCGCGCTGTTGGAAAAATATCACGCTGAATTATTGGCAGCCTCGCGCGGGTTGCCGTTATTTGATCCGTATCCTAACCCGATGCCGATTACGTTTGGCAAACTCCAAGCCGGCAACTGGCCCGCTGCGGCCCCAAGCCGCGCCGTGCTGGAAGGCGTGCTCGGATTGTTGCCGAACAAAACGAAAGAACAGGTCATGGCCGGCATGCGGCAAGCCTTGGAACCACTCGGCGCCGGTAACTTCGAACTGAGCTTCATGTATCGGCACGACAGCAGTGTCGTGGAACCAAGCCACGTCTTGCCACAAACGCTCCTCGCCGCCGCTGGCAAGGCCGATCACCCGGTCACAGTCAGCGCGATGACAGCGTCGTGCGATGCGTGGTTCTACAACAACCAGCTCGGCATTCCGACGGTTGTGTACGGCCCCGGCACGTTGAAGGTCGCGCACTCGAAAGACGAACAGATCGCCATGCAGGACATCGCTAATGCGGCGGAAGTTCTCATCGCGTTCACCAAGGATTATTGCAATGCAAGCACTCGTTAAGACCCAAAAAGGCAAAGGCTTCATCGAACTCCGCGACGTACCGGAGCCGAAACCGAAGGCCGGTGAAGTCCTGATTGATATCGCCGCTTGCGGCATTTGCGGCACCGACATTCACGTCCGGCACGATGAGTTTCCGTACTGGCCGCCAGTGATTCTCGGTCACGAATTTTCCGGTACGGTGATCGAACTCGGTCCAGATTGCCACACGGCAAAAGTTGGTCACCGGGTGGTAGCCGAGCCGCACACGAAGGCGTGCGGCGATTGTTATCTCTGCCGCACCGGCAACATCCAGATTTGTCCGAACAAACGCTCGCCCGGCTGGGGCATTGACGGCGCGATGACGAAGTACATTTGCTATCCCGAACGCCTGTTGCACCGGATGCCTGACAATATGACCTTTGACCAAGGCGCCTTGGTCGAGCCAACCGGCAACGTTGTCGCCGATGTGATTGAACGCGCCCGGATCATGCCGGGTGATTTCGCGGTGGTGATCGGGCCGGGGCCAATTGGGTTGCTGGCGGCCATGGCGGCGCGAGCAGCCGGCGCACGCGAAGTGGCAATCATCGGCACGCCGGGTGATTTGAGTTTGCGGTTAGCGAAAGCCAAAGAACTTGGGTTTAAGAAACTAATCAACATCGCCGAGACGAATGCGGTTGAGGCAGTCATGGACATGACCGGCGGACTGGGCGCAGACATGGTCATCGAGTGCAGTGGTTCGCCGCGCGCAATTGGCAGCCGAATGCGGGCTGGAAGGCGTGGTTGCCTCGCCCCACGAAATCAAGCTCATCCGCCAGGCCGTGGGCAACAAGATTGCCATTGTGACGCCCGGCATCCGCCCTGCCTGGGCCGAAGCCGGTGATCAGAAACGCATGATGACGCCCGCCGAAGCCGTGCAGGCCGGCACCAGTTACATTGTTGTCGGACGCCCGATTCTCGCCGCCCCCGATCCGGTCGCAGCGGCTCAGCGTATTGCGGCCGAAATGACAGCGGCGTAATTCGTGGCACACATGCAAAACGTTCGGCGCAGGTTTGCGGAGAACCGCGTCTCGTCAAACTCGGCTCTGACCGCGCCGTCATTCGACCGCCGGTCTCCGAAGACGTCGGGAGACCT
>JBAXAT010000386.1:0-2384 GCA_037142335.1 Verrucomicrobiota bacterium
TCACTACATTCATTCTAAGGCCTCCTTGTTACTGGCTGCGGGGAACAGCCTGCCGGTACTTATACAAGATTCCATGACCGGGTCAAAACTTTTCCGCGGCAAGTGTATTTATAACGGCAGGATTAGCCTGCCGTTACCCTCAGCTTGGATTCAGGTGTGAGTCGCGCAAACTCGTCCTGCACCACTTGAATGTACTCAATGCTCAGGCTTGCCGGTGGTGGTTTCGACGTGGTGCGGTCGGCCGAGTACATCAATCTCGTAGCGTTGACCGCGCCACGTGATTGTGCGTTCTGACATATAACCAACAATACCGAATACAATCGCCAGCAGTAGCGCCAACGCGCCTAGTGTTACCGAGACCGGACGTTTCCTAGGGTGACGTTCCGGTGTGCGATCCAAGAATGGCCACACGAGGAGCAGCGTTTGTGGAATTAGCGACACAAACAACCCAATTGTCTTCGGGAAGTATTTCAACAGTTGGTAGGTCGAGAGGAAGTACCATTCTGGCTTGATGCCTTCAGGTGTGACAAGTGCGTCGGCTTTCTCGCCCAGTTCGACCGGCCACACCACAATCAATGTCACCAACGTTCCGATCAATGCGCAGAAAATCACACCCTCTTTTAAGATGTGATGTGGGAAAAACGGTATCGCTTTGTGCTGCTCAATCGGTTTTTCGGCGCCCACCGCCTCCATTGTGGCCAGCCCTTGCACGCGCATCAAGAACAGATGCGTCGCAATTAACGCCGTCAACGCCCACGGCAAAATTACAACGTGCAGCACATAAAACCGTGCGAGTGTTTCGCCGGTGATGCCTTCGCCGCCGCGCAGCAACGTCCGCAGATACGGTCCTACGACTGGAATCGCACCGGTAATCTCAGTGCCAACCGTCGTGGCCCAGTACGAAAGCTGGTTCCACGGCAGTAAGTAGCCGGTAAAGCCAAATGTCACAGTGCAACCGAAGATAAGCACGCCTAGCACCCATGTCAGCTCACGCGGTTTCTTAAACGCGCCCATGAAAAACGTTCGAAGCATGTGAATCAATACGCACATAATCATCAGCGTTGCGCCCCAGGCATGTAGGCCGCGGATGAACCAGCCGAAGTGCGCCTGCGTCATGATGTACCGGATGCTTTCAAAGGCTGTGTTAGCTGTCGGCCTGTAATACACCATCAACAAAATGCCGGTCACAACCTGATTAATAAACAGGAACAGCGACAAGCTGCCAAACGTATGCCAAAAGCCGGTCTTCTCCGGTAACGGCTTATGTGTTTGCTCGGCGATAAACCGTTCCGCGACTTCAATCGGTAGGCGCTGACCCAACCAGCCGCGAAATTTTTGTGGTACTTGCTTTAGGTTCATGTGGATTTCACCATCACTTCATTATTGATTACAATGACGTTCTGTTCCTTCAGCGGCAGCGGCGGCGGACCGGCGACTGGTCGGCCGTTCAAATCAAAAAATCCGGCATGGCACGGACACGCAATCTGACGTCGCCCGGCATCCCAACCAACGATGCAGCCAAGATGTGTACAAACTGCTGAGTAAGCCCGGAATCCTTGCGTCGTGCGCACGACAATGACCGGCTTGTTATCCAGCGCAATCATCTTGTGCTGCCATTCGGCAAATTCATCCGCTTTACCGGCGGAGGTGGTCTGCGAGTTTGGGCCGCGTTTCTGCGATGGCCAGACATAGGTAATAACCGGTGCGACAATGGCTGCACCCCATGCCAGCAAGCCGCCCATCAGTAGCCAATCTAAAAACGTGCGCCGGGAAATTTTCTCGGATGTATTCATGGTTTACGTTTGTTCTCCAATTGTCGGCGTTTTGCCCCAAAAATTACAGCCATCACCACTAGGAATGCCCAGACCGGCCAAAGTGCCTTGCGTTTCCACCATTCGAACCGTTTCATATGACGGATATCCGTCAGGACTTGGGCGATGGTTTCCGCTGAGCGTTGTGCGACCGGCTCCAGTTGTGCCATTGTCAGTGTATGCTGGAGTACTTCGAGCTGCGTGACCTGCGTTTTCGCATCCTGCAGTAACACTTGGTCGTCGTCAGTCGCTAAACCTTGGATGGTTGCGGCATGGACGGTCTCGTCAGCGTACTTGTAATCCGCTTGTGCCTGGCGAATTAAGCCGGCAACGGCATCGCGTACTTTTAATTGCTTAGGATCATTGGCGTGGCATTCACTGCACGCTTTCGCGTACAAGTCTAACGATGCCTTTTGAATCGCGTGGTTGCCATGGCAACTGACACATTCGCTAAACGCCCCGGCCGCTGCGGCCTCGGCGTGTGGGCTTTTAGCGAACAACTCGCGTTGACGAACATGGCATTTACCGCAGACTTGACCGACTTCGGCTGTGCCCGGTGGCGTGGCACCGTGG
>JBAXAT010000387.1:0-2379 GCA_037142335.1 Verrucomicrobiota bacterium
TTTCAGGAGATATTCCGCGTACGCGTCGCCTTTGTTGTAGTGCCAGAACTCCCATGGGTAGGCAACGAAGCCGTGCTTAGCCATTAAGCCGGTAATCGCGGCGCGATTCTGCTGGGCTGCTACCGAGATAAACGGGGACGCCATCGGTGTCAGGTCGCACATCGCAAGGTAGGGAGCGCCCCGGTCGAGTTCAGACCGGTCATCCCGGTGTAACACGGACATGTCAATCGCACTGCCGGACATGTGCGTGCCGACCTTGGGGCAACTCGCAGTCATCGAGGCAACCCGTTTCACCAACAACTTCACATCCGGAATCTTGCCGCCCAGCTCCCACATCGTCCATTGCAGGATCGAATCGAAGACGACCGGTTTGCGGGACACCATTTTTTGCATCTGGCAGGTCCGGTAACCGTCTTCAACCTTGAGCACCCAACCGCGTTCATTCATTTCGCGCGCGATTGCGATAAAATCTACAATTAGCCCACATCGCAAGAGAAACATCCGGTTTATGTCGGCAACAATTGGCGTAGTCGAAAATGCAACGTCAACTCCTGCTGCCTCTGCTGCATCGACTAATGACTCAAGTGGTTCGCCGCATTCCGCAACGGGATACCGCATCATTTCCTGCATGAACCGGTAGCCTGCTTCCATTTGCTGGCTGTAATATTGAACACGTTTCTGATCAGCGCTCATGCAACTGAGAATGTCACTAGACCGGAAGAACATCAAGCGACGATGCATTCTGTCCGCTGGGCTCTCGACAACCGCACTCTGGTTTGGCATTCTGAAATGAAGTAAACGCTAACAGCCATGAGGATCATTTTTTAATGAGCGCCAAATACACTATCGGGTTGGATTACGGAACGAACTCAGTCCGCGCGTTGATTGTAGATGTGCGCAACGGCCGTGAAGTCGGAACCGCAGTTTGGGAATATGCGCACGGCACGCACGGCGTGATTTTGGCGCGCGACCCAAATCTCGCTAGGCAACACCCCGCTGATTACCTGACCGGCGCCGAGACAACGATCAAAAAAGCCTTACGGCAGGCCAAGATCAAACCGTCGCAAATCATCGGCATCGGTGTGGACACAACTGGTAGCACCCCGTTGCCGGTCGATGCCGCCGGTCAGCCGCTCGCGTTTGACAAGCGCTTTGCCAAAAACCCGGCCGCGTTGGCATGGTTGTGGAAAGATCATACCGGTGTCGCCGAAGCAGCGGAGATTACCGCATTGGCTAAACAGATGCGGCCGCACTATCTGGCAAAATGCGGCGGCACATATTCAAGCGAATGGTTTTTCAGCAAAATCATGCATTGCTTGCGCACAGCCCCAGAAGTTTTCGCTGCCGCTCACACGTGGGTCGAATGCGCGGACTGGATCCCGGCAGTCTTGACCGGTACAGATGCGCCGGACCAACTCACCGTCGGTGTTTGCGCGGCTGGGCACAAGGCGCTGTACAACGACGAATGGGGCGGTTACCCGGATGCGGAATTTCTCGGCAGACTGAACCCGAAACTTGGCGCACTCCGTTCCCGGTTACGTCCAAATGCGCAAACGATTGACCGAGCCGTCGGCAAGCTCACGCCGGAATGGGCGAAGCGCACCGGGTTGCCGGTTGGGATACCGGTCGCTGTGGGCGCATTCGACGCACATCTCGGCGGTGTCGGTTGCGGCATCGCGCCTGGCACGTTGGCCAAGATTATCGGCACCAGCACCTGCGACATGATGGTCGCGCCGGTCGGCACAAAGCTCGCGGACATTCCCGGTTTGTGCGGAATCGTCAACGGCAGCATCTTGCCGGGCTATTATGGACTGGAAGCTGGGCAGTCGGCGGTCGGCGACATTTTTAACTGGTTCGTGAATTACATCAAAGCCGGCAGCCACGAGGAATTGACGAAGGGCGCAGCGAAGCTCAAGCCCGGTGAGTCCGGGTTGCTAGCGTTGGATTGGAACAACGGCAACCGGACCATTCTTGTCGATCAACAGTTGACCGGTTTATTGCTCGGTCAGACGCTGTACACGAAGCCGGCGGAGATTTACCGGGCATTGATTGAGGCGACGGCGTTCGGCGCGTTGACGATTATTAACCGGTTTGAGGAGTATGGCGTCAAGGTAGAGCAGATTGTGAATTGCGGCGGTATTGCGGAGAAAAATCCGGTAGTGATGCAGATTTACGCCGATGTAACCGGCCGGCCAATGAAGGTTTCGCGGTCAGCGCAAACGTGTGCGCTCGGTTCGGCAATTGCTGGCGCAGTCGTGGCCGGCGCATACACCAGCTATGCCAATGCGCAGAAGGCAATGACCGGCGTAAAGGCAAAAGTATTCCAACCAAATCCAACAGCCCACGCGGTTTACCGGGAGTTGTATGCGCTCTACCGGC
>JBAXAT010000388.1:0-2374 GCA_037142335.1 Verrucomicrobiota bacterium
GAATGGGCCGACATTTGTGAGGCCCTAGAAAACGCGCCCCTGATTTATGAACTGGACGTGGTCCGTCCGGAGCAAACGCTCAATCCGCGTCTCAATGAGAAAATCGAATGCGAAGGTGTTGTCATCTATTCTGAACCTAATGTTTTGTAACAACAACCCGGCGCCGTCTTCCTTAGAACAGACCGTGTAGTGCGACTGTTGGCATTAACCCGTATAATTGGGGAACAACCAGCAACGCAGTGCAAGAGAGCAGATGTTAAAAAACAGCCACATTTGGTTACCGGACTATCTCAGTTCGCGCAAACTAGGTAAGTTGGGTCCGACGCCGCATGTATTTTTCTGCTTCGTGGATCATTACGAACCGCTTTGGGCAAAGCCGGCACTTGAAATCGCCAGAAACCGGACCCGGTATTGGCGTGAGAATTATCCGAAATTTGCCAGCCGCCTGCGCGATGCTGACGGTCGCCCACCACAACACTCTTTTTTCTTTCCCGCCGAAGAGTACCGTCCGGAATTTTTGAATGATCTTGCCGAACTTTGCCGTCAAGGCTACGGCGAAGTGGAGATTCATCTTCATCACCGTAACGACACGGCGGAAAACCTTCGGAACGGACTGTTGGCGTTTAAGAAACAACTGCAGACGCACGGTTTTCTGAGTCAGGATCGGTATGGATTCATCCACGGAAATTGGTGTCTCGATAATTCCCGGCGCGATGGCGACTGGTGCGGCGTCAACAATGAACTACAAATCTTGCGTGAGACCGGCTGCTATGCCGATTTCACGCTGCCGAGCGCACCAAGCGATACGCAGACCAAGAAAGTTAATGCTATCTACTACGCGACGGATGATCCGCTCCGGCCGAAGTCTCACAATACTGGCGTCGACGTGCGAGTTGGCGGAAAAGCCACCGGCGATTTGATGATCGTGCAAGGGCCGTTGGCATTGAATTGGCGACGCCGGAAGTTCCATATACTGCCGCGCATCGAACATGCTGATGTGTCCGGTGGCACATTGCCGACCACTGACCGGATTGATTTATGGGTTCGCCAGCGCATTGGCGTCATTGGCAAGCCGGATTGGGTTTTTGTGAAGGTACATACGCACGGTTGTCAGGAAGGTAATTTTGATACGGTGCTTGGTGCTACCGCCACGCGGATGCACGAATATTTAGCCAACCAACCGTTCCAACTTCATTACGTTACAGCCCGCGAAGTCTACAACCTAATCAAAGCTGCCGAAGCCGGTCTGACTGGCGATCCCAATCAATACCGGGACTTCATTCTTCCCCCTCCCCCCGTCCGCGCTGTTTCGTGAGTTGAACTGGCGCTACAGTTGCGGTATTAGTCATTACCAATGAGCACTCCAACAGCGGCAGCTACGCCAAAACCAAGTCGGGTCAACCTGCGCCGTCCCGACATCATGGAAGCCGTCCGCGAACAGGTCGAGCAGCATTACCGGAGTCAGATTGTCGAAAAACTTCGCGGCCGCGGCGGCATTCTCGAAGCGGCGGGATTAAAAGTGCGGCTTGCGAAAGAATTCGGATTTTGTTACGGCGTTGAACGCGCGATTGATTTGGCCTACGCCGCACGCAAGGTTTTCCCAAACCAGCCAATCTATATTTTGGGAGAAATCATTCATAACCCCGAGGTTAATGAACAATTAATTGCAATGGACATCAAGTTTCTATCGGGCCCGAAGAAGAGCGCCGGCATTGACGACTTGCGGGAGAGTGACGTGGTAATCATCCCGGCATTTGGCGCCGAAGTGGCAATGATGAATACGTTGCGCGAGAAAGGCTGCCAACTTGTCGACACCACCTGCGGCGACGTGATGAGCGTTTGGAAACGCGTCACGCAAAATGCGAAGGAAGATTTTACATCCATCATCCATGGCAAAGCCAAGCACGAAGAAACGCAGGCGACCAGTTCGCGCGCGAGTCATTATCTTGTGGTCCTCAACCTACCGGAGACGGATTACGTCTGCGATTACATCCGCCATGGTGGCGGCAAGACTGAATTTCTCCAAAAATTTACCGGTGCCTACTCTCCAGGATTCGATCCGGACCGTGATTTAGTTTCAATCGGAGTTGCCAACCAGACAACGATGCTGCGGAGTGATACCGAAGAAATTCAACGCCGACTCCATCAGGCAATGGATGACCGGTATGGCTCTGAAAATATTGACAAACATTATCGGATGTTTGACACAATCTGTGGCGCGACTCAGGAACGGCAGGACGCGTTGATAAAATTATTAGCCGAGCCGCTAAATATGATGATTGTTGTCGGCGGTTACAATTCCAGCAACACGACGCACCTCGCTGAAATGAGCGCCGAAAGAGTGCCATGCTATTTCATCCGCAACCGCTCCAAG
>JBAXAT010000389.1:0-2361 GCA_037142335.1 Verrucomicrobiota bacterium
CAAACATGATCGTGATTCGGCCGGCCGATGCCAACGAAGTCACCGAAGCCTGGCGCGTTGTAATGGAACAAAAGCAGCACCCGGTCGCACTTTGTCTCACCCGGCAAAACCTGCCAACACTCGACCGCACGAAGTTCGCACCCGCCACCGGGCTCCGTCAGGGCGGCTATATTCTCAGCGATTGCGCTGGAACGCCGGACATTATTTTGATCGGCACCGGCTCGGAATTGCAGTTGGTCATTGAAGCCGGCGCAAAACTCACAGCCGAGGGTGTTAAGGTTCGCGTTATCAGCCTGCCATCGTGGGAATTGTTCGAACAACAACCGGCGGAATACCGGGCAAAAGTCTTGCCGGCAAGCGTTCGCAAGCGCGTGGCCGTCGAAGCTGGTTCATCACAAGGTTGGCACCGGTATATCGGTTTAGATGGCGCGCTCGTTACACGCGACGCCTTCGGTGCGTCGGCGCCATTTAAAGACTTGTTCAAGCAATTCGGATTCACTACCGAAAACGTTTACCAAACCGCCAAGAGTCTATTGGCCAGCAAGGCAAAATAATTATGAAACGCTTCCTCAGATTATATCTAACGTTGGCTCTAGCGACAGTCACGGTACGCGCCGCTGAACTAACTGATGCTGACGCAGTGATGAACTTTGCGGCGGCGAAAAATGCCAGTTACGAAAGTTACACTGCCACGTTTGCACAAAATATGAACATGCGAGCGATGAAGATGCAACTGACCGGCACGATTGCGTTCAAGCGGCCGGCGCAGATGCGGATGGAAATGAATGGCGCGCCGCAACACATGGTGATGGTGATCGGGCCGGATCAGATCATGTGGCAGGAAGTCGTCATTGGCAGTCTGACGAATGTAATGAAGATGGACTTGCAGAATGTGCCGACGAATCTGCCGGCCGCTGCAATGATGAAAGATTCATTCACCAGAATGGACCCGAAGGATCAGCTCGTTAAGGCAAAAGACCGGTATGCGTTCACACTCTTGCCGGCGACCGAGTTGCACGGCCAACGAATGTACGTGCTGGCCGGCGAATTGCGCGCCGACGCTAAACTTGCACCGCAGGAAGCCGCTGTTCTCGCCGGAATGGGCAAACAGAAATTACTCGTCGGCCAAGAGGATGGTTTTTTACATCGGGTGGAGCAATTCGACAAGACCGGCAGCAACACGCTCATCGCGATGGACTTCACCGACCTCAAACTAAATACACCGCTGGCTGACGCGCTGTTCATCTATAAACCGGCACCAGGTGCTAACGTCATTGACATGTTGCAGATGTTTCTCCAGATGATGAGCCGGCAACCAAAGTCACCAACCGCCGGTAACTGATGAGCAACCCGATTGATGCCTGGCCGGTGGTCACTGCGGGACTGACGTTCCGAACGGCCATGTGTCTCAGGCGCGCCGGCATCATTACCGTCGGCGAACTGCGCCAGTTACCGGATGAAAAATTACTGGAGATCCCGGGATTGGCTGACGGATTATTGCAAAACGTCCACTGGTTTTGTGAGCGCACACGCCAGCTAAAAGCTACGCCGCCGGATGTGCGGACATGGCTCGACGAGTTTCTCACGCCACTCCAACGCACCGTTATCGAGCGCCGGTATGGACTGACCGATCCGCTGTTCCGTCCGGGGATGAAACCGGCCCCACTGCGCGATGTCGGCTGGGAATTGCGTCCCGCGCTCCGTACGGAGCGCGTTTGCCAAATTGAAGCCGCTGCACTGCTCAGATTACGCTCGCGATTGGCGAGAGAATTGGCGAAGCCGCTGCGCGCGCCTGTAGCCAGTGCAACTCGTGGCGCGAAGGTGTTGGCCGAGTACGAACCGTGGGGCGTAAACTTTTTGTTGGAGAACCGGATTTTTCTCGCCTAATCTGTCGCTGTGCGCATCCTTGATAAATACTTACTCCGGGAATTTCTGTTACCGGTAGTGTATTGCTTCGACGCCTTTGTGATGCTGTACATCGTGCAGGATTTGCTGGGACGGCTCGGCGACTTCATCCAATACCACGCGAAGGTTTCACAAATCGTCAGCTACTATCTCATCATCCTACCGGAGGCGTTGGTGGTCATGCTGCCGATGGCGCTGCTGTTGGGGTTGCTGTTTTGCCTGTCGAATCTCGGCAAGAATAATGAGCTGATTGCGTTTCGCGCCAGCGGCATTAGTTATCTGCGACTCGCGACGCCGTTTCTGATTGCCGGCACGGTGGCGACGGTGGCAGCGTTTGTAGTAAATGAGGCGTTTGTGCCCACCGGCAAAGCACGCGCTGAAACTTTCAAGAGCGAATTGCGCGGTCGCGGTTCGCGGACTATTCTCGACAATTTCTTTTTCTCCAACATCGCCGAC
>JBAXAT010000390.1:0-2351 GCA_037142335.1 Verrucomicrobiota bacterium
GTCGGCACCATTGGCATGGTCGATTTCGACACGGTGGACTTCAGCAACCTCCAACGACAAATCCTGCATTTCACTCCTGACGTTGGCAAACCCAAGCTCAAGAGTGCGGCAGAAAAACTCATCGCGATCAATCCGCACTTGAATTTCATTCCACACCCGGCACGTATTACAAGCGCCAATGCGCTCGACATCATCCGCGATTATGATTTGGTTGTGGACGGAACGGACAATTTTCCGACCCGGTATCTCGTCAACGACGCCTGCGTGCTGTTGCATAAGCCGAACGTGTACGGTTCGATTTTTAAGTTTGAAGGCATGGCCAGCGTGTTCGCGCCGCACTTGGGTGGGCCATGTTACCGGTGCTGGTATCCCGAACCGCCACCACCCGGCAAGGTGCCGAATTGCGCCGAAGCCGGCGTGCTCGGGGTCATCTGCGGCATCATCGGCAATATCCAAGCTACCGAAGCCCTCAAACTCATCCTCGGCCAAGGCGCCTCGCTCATGAGCCGGTTGCTCCGCTTCGACGCACTGGCAATGACGTTCCGGCAACACACAATTCCCAAAGATCCCGCCTGTGCCGTCTGCGGTCAGAATCCGACAATTACAAAACTGATTGATTACCCAGCCTTCTGTGGAGTTAATCAGGGGACAACGAATATGAATGAAACAACTGACGACATCAGTGTTGAAACCCTCCAGCAAATGCGCGCCGACCGACAAGACTTCGTACTCGTGGATGTGCGCAATCCCGATGAGGTGGCAATTTGCGAGATTACCGGCTCGGTTAAACTGCCATTGCCGGAGTTGCCGCAGCGGTTCCAGGAATTGCCGGCGGATAAGCTCATCGTTTTGCATTGCAAAATGGGTGGCCGCAGTGCCCGTGCTTTGCAATTTCTCCGCAGCCAAGGTTATCAGCAACTCAAGAACGTTGCCGGTGGAATTAATGCATGGGCCGAACGCATCGACCCCACCATGCCTCGTTGAGAAGTCGCAGTTGGAGCAGCGTGCCAGAGCAAAGCGGTTCCGTACTTGTAATGTTGACGGCTGAACCGGCATAGTCCTCGGTAGAAAGGTTTACAGCCGGACAATGTTCACCAATCAAATAATGCAATTGGAACGTAAGACAGGTACCGGGCTGGCCGGCCTAACCACTGCGGTGGTAGTGGCATTGTTTGGCTTGTTGATGGCCGGCTATTTCGTGCCGGCGTATGAGGGCACTGATCAGAATGGTTATTTGTGCTCGGCACGCCGTATCGCGTTAACCGGTAGCGCGGCCAAGCACACCACGCACCCGCTCGAATACGTTACCGGCAATGTGGTGAAGACCGGCCCCGGTTTGTTCTACGCGAAATATCCACTCGGTTATCCGTGGCTATGCGCGTTTGCTTACCGGCTCGGCGGACCGGCGGCGGTCTTTGTGGTGAATCCACTTTTGGCGGCGCTGGCAATTGCTGGAATATTTCTATTGGCGCGGGCGCTGGTTAACACCTATGCCGGCGTGTTGGCGGCAATTTTGTTGGCGACGAGTCCGTGGCACACGTACTTAGGGTTATCGGCGCTAAGCCATTCAGGGGCGATCGCGTTCGCGATCTGGGGCATGTACTTTTTGTGGCGGTGGGTCGAAAGCGGTGGGCGCGGCAATGCGCTGACGGCGGGAGCGTTGACAGCCTACACATATACGATCCGGTATTCCGAGGCGTTGCTGGCGTTGCCGGTCATCGCGATGGTGGTATGGCGGTATTGCTAGTTACCTGAAGGCGCGACGCCGACGGAACGCAACCGGCAGGTCGTGCGCTGGCGACAGGAAGTGCTGTTGCTGCTAGCCGGCGCAGTGGTCGCAGTACTGCCGTTGCTGGTTTTTCATTGGATTGCGTTTGGCGCCCCGTGGCAAACCGGCTATGGGCTATGCGGAGAAACGACCGGCTTTGGGTGGAAATGGTTCGCGGAGAACTGGTGGTTAATGTTGACGAAGCTGAATACACCGGGGTTGTGGCTGGTGTTCCCGATCGGGTTGGCCGGGCTGGCGTATGTCGCTGTACACGACGCGCGGCGGGCGACGCTGTTGGGGTTGTGGATTTTGCCGCCGGTGCTGCTCTACACGGCGTATTACTGGGCACCACAAGGCGATGGGTTGGGATATTTGCGATTTTTCGTGAGCGTGTGCCCGGCCTTGATCGTCTGCGCATTAATTTTGTTGTGTGAAGTTGTGCCACCGCGACCGGTCTGGTCGGTGGCGCTTGGTTTATTCGTCGCGGTCGCGGCAACATTTAACATGCGCGCGGCGATTAAGGATGCCAGCACGCAAGCCGACCGGCTCAATCACTGGCAGTCCACTTGGACGACTGTGCGCC
>JBAXAT010000391.1:0-2349 GCA_037142335.1 Verrucomicrobiota bacterium
CCTGTTTTCGTTGACCCGCGGTTAATTCTAACTTCCCGGAGAATCATTATGGCCAGCAAAAATATCGTCACATTGACCGGTGCCAACTTCGATCAGGAAGTCACCAAATCCGCCGTGCCGGTGCTGGTGGATTTCTGGGCCGAATGGTGCGGCCCCTGCAAAATGATCGCCCCAGTGTTGGACGAACTCGCCGACGAAAAAGTTGGCAAGCTCAAAATTGGCAAAGTCAATGTAGACGACGCTCAGGATTTGGCCGGCAAGTACGGCATCCGCTCAATACCTACACTTTTGATTTTTAAAGGTGGAGTCGTCAAAGAGCAAGTCGTCGGCATGACCGGTAAGAAAGATTTAGAAAAAAAACTCGCTGCCTATCTCGGCTAGCGCAACGCTTTTTTCTGGGCAGTAATCAGTTTTTCGATTCCTTTTTCGCCAAGCTTGAGCAATTCGTTCAATTGTTCTTTGGCGAACGGGGCTTCTTCGCCGGTTCCTTGCACTTCGACAAACTGGCCGGCATCGGTCATGACCACATTCATGTCCACTGCCGCCTTCACGTCCTCCGTGTAGCACAAATCCAGCAACGGTATGCCGTCCACGATGCCGACGCTGATCGCGGCGACTGCGGTGCGCAATGGATCGGTTTCGAGCTTGCCGTCGGCGATTAACCGGCGCACTGCCAGTGCCACGGCTACATAGGCGCCGGTAATGGCGGCGGTCCGCGTCCCGCCGTCGGCTTCGAGGACGTCGCAATCCAGCCAGATGGTGCGTTCGCCCAGTTTCTCCATGTCAATCACGGCGCGCAATGAACGGCCGATGAGACGTTGGATTTCCTGGGTGCGGCCTTCGATTTTGCCACGGCTGATTTCCCGGGCTTTGCGGGGCGAGGTACAATAGGGCAACATGGAATATTCGGCGGTGATCCAGCCGCCTTCAACGCCTTGTTTGCGCATCCATTGCGGCACGCCGTCTTCGATGGAGGCCGCGCAGATAACGCGGGTTTTCCCCATTTCGATGAGTACCGATCCAGACGGCGTGGCGACAAAGTCAGTTTTAATCTTGAGCGGACGGAGTTGATCAGGGCGGCGACCATCAATGCGTTTCATATCGGCAGGATGACTGGCAGTTTACCCGGTAGCAAGAGTTTTTCGAAAGCGACAAGTTGTCTTTAAGATGCTGTCGGATTGACAGTTTGTCTGCAAAATGTGCAAGCACGTATCCATTGGGAGTCGTAGATTATATTTAGATTTCTTTTATAGATAAGCAGTTACATCCATTTGCCGGTAAATTAATAAACTTGGCAAGAGGGGTGCTAATATATTGCTGGCAATGACTATCCTTAAATCAACTTCGCAAATCGTGTCGGCGTCACAGCCGCTCGAATCTATTTTCCGCCCGAAATCCGTTGCCGTCGTCGGCGCTTCCAACCGTCAAGGCAGTGTTGGGAATGCCATATTCCGTAATATTTTATTTGGTGGTTACGGCGGTACTCTTTACCCGGTCAACCCGAAAGCCGGTTCGATTTGTGGTGTTCACGCCTATGCTTCAATCTCAGATATTCCTGAGGCAGTGGATCAAGCGGTCATCATCGTGCCGCCGGTGAGCGTGCTGGAAGTTTTGGAGGAATGCGGCAAAAAAGGCGTCAAAAGTGTGGTCGTT
Source organism: Verrucomicrobiota bacterium (assembly GCA_037142335.1). Taxonomy (GTDB): domain Bacteria; phylum Verrucomicrobiota; class Verrucomicrobiia; order Palsa-1439; family Palsa-1439; genus CAINDI01. The sequence continues at coordinate 1,654 of JBAXAT010000391.1, forward strand.
GTTTCTGCCGGTTTCAAAGAAATCGGCGCGGAAGGGCTCGCGCTGGAACAGAAGGCCGTCGAGATTGTGCACCGTTATAAGATGCCAATGGTCGGCCCAAATTGTCTCGGTGTCATCACCACCGATACCGACATCATGCTCAATGCCAGCTTCGCCAGGTGTATGCCGAAAAAAGGCAACATTGCGTTCGTATCGCAAAGCGGCGCGCTTTGTGCCGGTATTCTCGATTACGCGCGCGGCCGGGATATTGGCTTCTCGAAATTTATCAGCTTCGGCAACAAAGCCGATGTAACGGAATTGGATTTGCTCCGGTACCTCGCGCAAGACGAAACCACCGATGTAATTTTGATGTACCTCGAAACGTTGGCAGATGGTCGGAAATTTATCGAGCTTGCCCGCGAAGTTACCGGCGAGCAGAAGCACCGCAAGCCAATCCTCGCGATTAAGTCCGGGCGGACATCGCAAGGCGCGGCGGCGGCGCGCAGTCATACCGGTGCGTTGGCTGGGAGCGACGCGGTGTATGACGCCATTTTTGCGCAGGCCGGGATCCTGCGTGTCGAGACGGTGGAAGAACTTTTCGATCTCGCGGTCGGGTTCTCACGCCAACCATTGCCATCAGGCAATCGCTTCGCCATCGTTACCAATGCGGGTGGACCCGGCATCATGGCCACCGATGCTGCCATCCGGCATGGACTC
>JBAXAT010000392.1:0-2348 GCA_037142335.1 Verrucomicrobiota bacterium
TAAATAAGGCTCAAATGCGGTTAATTGAGCCTTGGACAAGCCTTGATCTGCCCCGGACTTAACCTTCTCCGTCACGGAGCAAGCTTGCTTTGCCACATAGCAAGGTTGCTTTGTCATAAAGCAGATTTGTTTTATGGTAAATCAAATCTGTTTTGTCACGAAGATAATCTGCTTTGTCATAAATCAAACTTGTTTTGTCACGTAACAAACTTGATTTGTTGCAAATCAAGTTTGCTTTGCCATAAAACAAGTCTTCTGTGCGATAAAGCAAGTTTGCTTTGTCGTAAAGCAAATCTGCTTTGTCACGGACAAGGTTAAGTCAGTGACGGAAAAGGTTACATCTGTAACGGACAAACCTGCCGATGTGTCGGACTTAACCTTGTCCACGGCAGAAACGGTTACCGGCGCGACGAAAAAGGGTTGGTCGGTGACGGACAAGGTTCGGTCCGCGTTGGAAAAGATTACTTACGCGTTGCCAAAGGTTGCCGGCGCGTCGGTATGACTAATGTCCGGCAGCTTTATTCCCGAATCTGGCCGGCAACAATCTCAAGCACCCGCTCACCGCGTTTGGCCACATGCTGATCGTGGGTTACCATCACCAACGTCGCCCCGGTCTCCGCGCGCATTTGCCAGAGCAGGTCAAGAATGGATTCACTGGTCTTGTCATCAAGGTTGCCGGTCGGCTCATCGGCCAGCAACAGGCTCGGACGATTCATCAATGCCCGCGCCAACGCCACGCGCTGTTGTTCCCCGCCACTCAATTCCGCCGGCCGATGTTCAAGTCGGTCCCCCAACCCAACCGCCGCGAGCAACTCCCGTCCCCGCGTCGAGTCATGTCGGCCAGCCACCATTGCCGGGACGCAGACATTTTCCAGCGCGTCCAGTTCCGGCAAGAGATTGTAGGATTGAAACACAAACCCAACCCGCTCATTCCGCCACCGCGTCCGATCCAGCTTGTCCAGTGGTGTGCCGTCAAACAAAACCGCGCCCGCCGTCGGCTTATCGAGTCCGCCGAGCAGGTGCAGCAACGTACTCTTGCCGGCACCCGAGGCCCCGACAATCACCACCACTTCGCCGCGCGCGATATTCAGGTCCAACCCTTTCAGCACTTCGACTTGCCGGCGTCCGATCCGGTAAGTCTTGCGAAGTTGCCGGGCGGCGAGGATGACATCACTCATGGCGGAGCGCCTCCACCGGTTCGAGCCGGGCCGCCCACAACGCCGGCAACACACCACCGAGTGTTGCGATCACTTGCGCCGCCACCGCGATAGTGAGCAGGTCACGCCCGGTCAGATAAGTTGGAATCTTTTGTAAGTTGTAGATTTCACGCGGGAACAATTCGATATGCAGTGCGCCCGACAGGAACGCGCGCACTTGTTCGATGTGACCAATGGTCAACAAGCCGAGCGCCATACCGGCACCGACACCCAGTAACCCGACGATGAATCCTTGAAATAAAAACAGTCGCGCAATGCGCCATGACGTCGCGCCGCAGGCTTTGAGCACGCCAATTTCGTTGGTCTTCTGCGCCGCCACAGTAATTAGCGTGCCCATCACACAAAACGCGGCGACGACGATGACGAGACTCAGGATCAGAAACATCGCAGTCTTTTCGACCTGAATTGCGCCAAGGATTTTCTCGTTAAGCTGCATCCACGTCGAGGCGCGAAGTGGTGTCGGTAGCTTTTGATTTAGCGAGCGCGCGACGTCGTTCGCACCGACAAACGGATCATCAGCAGTTAGTTCGACGCCATGGATTGCGCCGCGCAACTCGTAAAGTTCCTGCGCCGTCTTCAGCGAGGTAAAGATCAAGCCGACATCATACTCGTACATCCCCGACTGGAAGATACCAGTTACGGTCAGGTCAAGCGGCAGATAGACTTCGTCGCCTTTCTTCTCAATGTTGCGGGGCGAATAGACGGTAATTTTGTCGCCGAGATGGATGGCGTATTGCTCGGCCAATTCCCGGCCGATCACGACCTTGTCGCCGGTCAGATCGAGTCGGCCTTCTTTCAGGTACGAGCCGAGCTTGCTGACAGTGACCTCGCGGACCGGGTCAATGCCTTTCATGTATGGCGTGGCGACACGCTGATTAAATTCCACGAGCACCAAGCCCATCACGAACGGTGCGGCAGCTTTCACGTGCGGCGTCTGCTCAACCGTTTGCAGCAGCTCCGCGCCATTTTTGATGAGGCCACCAGACGACACAGTGACGTGCGCGTGCATGCCCATCAGTTTATCGCGGAGTTCCCGGTCGAACCCGCTCATCACCGCGATGACGACGATCAACACCCAGACCCCAATGGTCACGCCGATCAGCGAGATCAATGTAATGGCGGAGACGAACG
>JBAXAT010000393.1:0-2342 GCA_037142335.1 Verrucomicrobiota bacterium
ACGTCGGCGCGGCATCGAACCAGCGCTTACCGGCCAAGTACATCAACGCCAGTAATCCGGTATACGCCACAATCCACACGCCCGGCAGCGCGCCTTCGAGTGACATCCCGGTGCCGGCGCACAGGCAGAGCACCAACACCCAACCGGTCAGACTCGCGCGCCAACCCGACCGGTTTTCCCGCCACACGCTGGCCAGATATGGCAACAGTAGCGCCAATAATCCCCAGTACCACAGACCGGTTGCGCGGTGGTATGGGTACATCGTGCAGCCGACCCAAGTTGTGGCACCGATGAAATACAAACTCGCAGCCACGCTCGACCACAGCACATAGACAATCGGCAGGGCCAGCAGAATCCACGTCAGGAAAAACCGCGCCGTGTCGCCGTGGATTTGATAAATCTGCGCCACCAACGAAATCGCTGCACCAATCGTCAACGCCCAAGCCGTCGCCGCGCCTTCGCACCACGGCGCGCTGGCCGACCGGTAAGTCAGCACCCAGCCGGCCAATCCAATGGCTGCCAGCAATGGTGCAAACGCCAGCGCAGTCCGCACCGGTCGGCTCAAATCATCCCAGTTGTGCGCCACCAGCAGAATCACACCCGCGCCGATCAAGGCCGCGCCGAGAATCCCAAAAATCAGCAGCACCCAGTTCTTCCCGGCACGTGCCGGTACCGGGCCGTAATGTTGCCGGAGTTTGTCGGCCACATCCGCCGGCAAGATACCGGCCTTGACCAAACTTGGCAACTCGTCGTGCAACCATTGCAAATGTTTATTGCTCATTACTTTCTCGGTAGGTGTAGCTAGCTCATGAGGGATTGTGGAGTAAATCAACGGCCGGAAGTTTTTTTACCGGCACTACCAGCCGGTAGGCCAGCAGACCAGCACAAACCAGTAACACCACGCCGCACGCGCGCACAAACAACGTCAACGTGCGCGGCTTGACGCGGTGGTGGGCGCGCGACACGAAAAACGCCAGCAGGAAAAACCACACTGCGCCGCCGGTAAATACGCCGGCTACGCACACGCTCCGACTCAATAGCCCCGGGTCAACCCACTCGCGCGCGAACAATAATGCCGCCAGTGTCGCCCACAGCAAAACCAGCATCAGATTGGAAATCGTCAGTACAAAGCCGAGTAGAAATGTTTGCGGATGGTGCCAGCGTTCGTCCGCGCGTTCGGCAGTCGCGGCGCTTTGGGTTTCGAAGGGTTCCGGTTTTGCCAGTAAACTCCGCACGCCCATGCCGGCCATCACCACCACCGCCACAATTCGCAACACCCATGACACCGTCGACTGGTCCAGCAGGCTGGAATGACCGGCCAGCATCAGTGCCGCATAAAATGATTCAGCAACAATCGCGCCGAGTCCGGCCAGAAAGGCCGGTCGGAAACCTTTCCGCAACGCGTTGTTGATCACGGTCAGGTTCACCGGGCCGACCGGTACCGACACGATAAAGCCGCAACCCATGCCGGCTAACAGTGTTTGGAGTAAATGCAGTTGTTCCATGGCGCGCTATGCCACGTCCGCGTCGTCGCTTTCGTCTTCCTCAATCTCGCGGCGCCAACTCTTCCGAACCCACGGCCGGACCAACCCGTAAATTAAATACACCACAAATAAAAATGCAAACGTCACCTGTGGGTAGTAGAAGGTCAACAAGCCTGCCACTACGATTCCAGCAAACGCCGCCACCGACTTGCGCGCTGTCCACTCCACCTGCTTAAATGTCGGGTAGCGCACGTTACTGACCATCACGCCGGCCACGAGCAGCATCAATAACGGTAACGCATACCGCCATGGTCCCAACGGATGTTCCGGCGTGCCTTGCGGAATGATGACGTTGTTTTCTCCAAGTTGACGCACTAGCATCGTCACACTAACTACCAGCGCTGCTGCCGACGGAATCGGCAACCCGATGAATTCGTGCTTGGTTGTATTCGAGCCGAGCGTGGACAAGACGTTGAACCGCGCCAGACGGATCCCGCCGCACACCAAATACACCGCCGCCACAATCCAGCCGGTCCGCGGGAAATCGCCCAAAATTATGGAGTACACCAAAAATGCCGGCGCCACGCCGAAGCTGACAATGTCCGCTAGCGAATCAAACTCCCGGCCAAACGGCGACTCCTTCTTCATCATCCGCGCTACCCGCCCGTCAAACAAATCAAACGCGAACGCCGCCAAAATTAAATAAATCGCGCTATCAATCGACTCCGGTTTCTTGAATTCCACGTACTTAAAAATCCACGTCAGCGCAAAGAAGCCGCACGCCAGATTGCCGGCGGTGAACAAGTTTGGCAGTAAATAGATTTTCACACGCTCGCCGTTTTCGGGCGGCGCGGGTTT
>JBAXAT010000394.1:0-2339 GCA_037142335.1 Verrucomicrobiota bacterium
CTCTTCCGATCATTCTTGCCATCGGCGCTCACGTGCTGCTCATCGTGACATCGGAAGCACCCGGCCCATTCAAAGTGGCCGATATTGTTCGGATAAACTTTCCAGCGTGATTTCATTTCCGGGAAGAAATTGTCACGGTAAATCTTTTGCACTTCGGCAACGGCGCGAGCGACAGCACCGGTTTCCGCCTTGGTATAATCTTTCTGCAACTTGCTTGCGATTTGCCGGCACGCCTCTTCGGTGTCGGTGTAATCCGCAGCTAAGACATCCACAGCATGCTTCTTGATCGCCGGCAACTTCGGATCAATCCGCCCCAACATCATCGCCATGTCCACTGTTTCGTCAGGAGACCTAAAAATATGCGTCGGCCGGTTGTGGCAATCAATGCAGTCCATCCGCCGTGGCGTCGCATCGGCAACCTGCTGCGGCTTCAGTCGTCCGTCCTTGGCTTCGTAGATTGTCGCGTGGCCATTTCGGTCGGTCATCTTCACCCACGGGATTATTTGGCGTGCGTCGTCGGAAGCGATGTACTCGGTCTTGTTCGCCACGTTCATGTGCCAGTGGATTCCGCCGACCGGGCCGTGCAGCGGATCGCCGCCACCGACCTTTAAAAGTAAACGCACAGTGTATGGAGAATTTACGTCGTCATATTTGAAATGCGTTCGCACGCGTTCAACTGCGCCGTAAAACTTCTGCGGCCAATGACATTGTTCACATGTCTCCTGTGCCGGGCGGAGGTTTTTTACCGGCGTTGGAATGGGCGTCGGATATTTATGGAAGAGGGTGGCGTATACCTGATAGCTGCCGGAAAGTTTCGAGCGCACAAACCAAGTCGCGCCAGGCCCGATGTGACATTCGGTGCACGACACGCGAGCGTGCGGCGAATTTTGGTAGGCGGTGAACTCCGGCTTCATTACGGTGTGGCAGGTCTGCCCGCAAAACTGTTTAGATTCAGTAAAGTGATAGCTCCGGTAGCTACTGACCGCGACGACCAGCAACAACACCAACGAAAAACCACCGATGCTACCGAGAATTTTTCGGTGTGTTGGTCGATTTAGGTCAATTACCGGGAACCAACTAACTACGCCTAGGCGGGCTTTGACAAGCTGCCGGTGTTCAAGCAACATTCCGAGCGCGACGACCATCAACCCAAGCCCAAGGAAGCCCGGCGCAATAAAATATGTCAGGATTCCAACGTACGGGTTCTTAAATCCGGCAAAGAAATCCATCGCCATCAAACACAACATGGCAAACAGACCGCCGGCGGCCACGATTAAGCCAGCGACACTAATCCAGTTCTGAATTAACGGCGGTTTTTTATTAGACTCACTCATTCTGGCACACCTCAACCACGCGAAATTACAATGGATTCTGAGACGTCTTATAAAACACAACCAGCCAACGGCTGTCAAGCTCGCTACAGTGGTTTCTATTACGGCCGCTTCCGCGCTAACATGTGTGTCGAATGGCCGTAGAAAACCTCTGCGGCTTCCATCAATGTTTCGCTTAATGTTGGATGTGGATGTACGGCCGCCGCCAAGTCAAACGCCGTTGCGCCCATCTCAATCGCCAGCACACCTTCGCTGATCAACTCGCCGGCCCCATACCCGGTAATGCCAACGCCCAGAATTCGTTCCGTCGTCGGGTCAATCACCAACTTCGTCAAGCCGTCAGTCGCGTCAAACGTCATTGCCCGTCCCGACGCGCTCCATGGGAATTTCGCTACCGTTACCGGAATGCCTTTCGTCTGTGCCTCCGCCTCCGTCAAGCCGGCCCACGCCACTTCCGGCTCCGTGAATACAACTGCCGGGATGATGACATTCTTGAATGCCGCCGGTTCGCCGGCAATCACATCCAACGCTACGCGCGCTTCCCGACTCGCCTTGTGCGCCAGCATCAATCCGCCGGCACAATCGCCGATGGCATAAATGTTCGCATCCGCCGTTTGTTGTTGCGCGTTGACTTTGATGAAACCTTTTTCGTCGAGCGCGACCTGCGTGCTTTCCAATCCGAGGTCAGCGCAATTCGGTGCCCGGCCGACCGCCACCAGTACGCGGTCATAAAGTTCCGCAACTTTATCGAAGGTGACTTTGATTTGCTTACCGGCGGTCGCCATCTTGGTGACTTTTGTATTCAACCGGATTTCCTTGAAAGCCTTACTGGCATACCGGACCACCGGTCGAGCCAAATCCGGATCCGCACCGGCCAAAATCGCCGGCAACGCTTCCACCACCGTCACTTGGCTGCCAAGCCGCGCGTACACCGTGCTCAACTCCATCCCGATGTAGCCGCCACCAATCACCAGTAATTCCGCCGGAATATCTTCGACTTCCAGCGCC
>JBAXAT010000395.1:0-2337 GCA_037142335.1 Verrucomicrobiota bacterium
CGCGCGTTGGGCCGCATTCAACAAAACGTGAGGGCAGTGAGATCTCTCACTACATCGGATCTATCCATTCGTGGACGTGTGCTTGATCTCAATCTTGTTGATAAGACACTGCAACGCCGTATTATGCAGCTTCTGCTGGACACGGGGACATCCGATCCCCGTCGCTGGACCAGGCAAATTATTCTCGACCGGAAGAATTGGGAACTGACCTTCGACAATGGCGCGGACATCTTCGTCGTAAACGGATTTCTTTTTGTCGGCGAGCGTTTTGATCTGCTCGGTGATGCGGCGGACTTCGTCGTCGCTGAGTTTGTAACCCATTTCTTCAAGCTTCTTGCGGACGGCGTGATTACCCATGTGTTTGCCCCACGTGAGCTCGCTGGTGCGGCCCACGTCTTCGGCGCACATGATCTCGTAATTGGCGCGGTTCTTAAGCATCCCGTGTTGGTGAATGCCGGACTCGTGCGCGAACGCATTGTCGCCGACGATGGCTTTGTTGCGTTGCACTACCATGCCGGTGAGATGCGAGACGAGCCGGCTGGCCGGGTAGATTTGATGCGTGTCGATACCGGTTGTCAACCCGCCGAAAATCTCGGGACGCATCTTCAACGCCATCACGACTTCTTCGAGCGAAGTGTTGCCGGCGCGTTCGCCGAGGCCGTTGATCGTGCATTCAATCTGGCGGGCCCCGGCTTGGACGGCGGCCAATGAATTGGCGACGGCGAGGCCGAGGTCGTCATGGCAATGCACCGAGAAAATCACGCCTGGGACTTTCACGTTGGCGACGAGAAAGGCGATCAACGCACCGTATTCGCCGGGAATCGCATAGCCGACGGTGTCAGGAATGTTCAACGTCGTCGCACCGGCTTCGGCGCAGGCGGTATAGAGTTCGACGAGGTAATCCCGGTCGGACCTAGTCGTGTCTTGCGCCGAATACTCCACGTCCGTCGTGTACTGCCGCGCGAGTTGCACGGCTTTGACGGACCGGTTGATGTTCTCTTCGCGCGACACGTTGAGCATGGTCTTCAAATGGATGTCGCTGCCAGAGCTGAAGGTGTGGATACGCCGTTTCGCTGCCGGGGCAATTGCTTCGCCGGCGCGGATAATGTCTTTCTCGGATGTGCGCGCGAGGGCGGCGATGCAGGGGCCCTGGATTTCGGTGGCAATGGCGTGAACGGCCTCGAAATCGCCGTCGCTGGCGATTGGGAAGCCGGCTTCGATAATGTCCACCTTCAGGCGCGCAAGTTGCCGGGCGACTTCCAATTTTTCGCGGGTGTTCATGGATGCGCCGGGGCATTGCTCGCCGTCGCGGAGAGTTGTGTCGAAGATCAGGACTTGGTCATTCATGTTTTCCTTTTTTGCGCCGCTCACGATGCCGGGAAACAAAAAACCCACCATCGCTTGCGGCGACAGTGGGGTTCGTTTTCCTAGTGCAGACCTTAACCCACTGCCTGCCGCTCAAGCAGCAGACCCAACAACGCTAGCGATAGGTTAAGGTTGCGATTCACTATGGAGATATGTAGCAGATGCCACCATGCGTGTCAAGATGCCGACTTGCAAGTTGCTGGAACGCTTGGTAGTGTGCGGCAACATAACGGTTGGGCGTGTAGTTCAGTTGGCTAGAACGTTCGGATCACACCCGAAAGGTCACAGGTTCAAGTCCTGTCACGCCCACCATCCCACCATTTTCGAAGCTAAACAGCGAGCATAACTTTCGCCACCCGCGCCGCCACCACCGGCACATTGTAACATTGCGCTACCAACTCACGACCAGCTGTGCCGAGTCGTTGCCGGAGCGCGGCGTCGGCGAGAAGTTGCTGCAGCCGGTCGCGCCATTCGGTGGACGTCGTCGCGTGAAAACCAGTCACGCCATCGCGCACCAACTCGCGTTGCACGCCGACTGGTGAAGCAACGACCGGCAGACCACACGCCATGTATTGCAAAATTTTCACGGCACATTTGCCGCGTTCCCACGGATTGTCCGGTAACGGCGCGACGCCGATACCGAGTTGCGCCAACTCATCGACTTCTGTTTCCATTTGCCACGAACGAAAATCGGATGGGAAATCCGGCGAGCCGGCGGAAATAACGCGCGGCGTGATGCCGAGTTGCTGGAACACCGGCACAAGCGGCCGCAGATACGGCAAGGTTGAGCGACTGCCAATCCAGCCGACGGTCGTACCGGCACCGCGCCGGTACCGTGCCAACTCCACCGCGCTCGGCACGACGGTGACGTTGCCGGCAAATTGCCTGGCGTAATCGGCGAGGAATTCGTTACCGACTATGACAGCAGTGGCGCGGCGCAAAATCTCCTGCACGGTGCCTTCCCGGTGCAGG
>JBAXAT010000396.1:0-2329 GCA_037142335.1 Verrucomicrobiota bacterium
GCCCAGCGCCGGCTGCGCATCCTCCAATGCCGGGCGCACGTCAGTTGGGTGATGTGGGTGCTGCTGATCATGGGCGGCGTCATCACAGTCGGGTTCATGAACTTCTTTGGCGTCCAAAGTTTCCGGTCGCACCTGATCATGACGGTCTCGCTGACCTCGATGCTGATCCTGATTCTGTTCATCATCTACGCGTTGGATCACCCGTTCTGGGGTGACCTGCGGATTGCACCACAAGCATTCAGCGGCTTTCTCGAACTACACCCAGTTCCCTGACAGCGGAGCTTGGCCGGACCGGTAACTAATTTTAAGACACCGCTTCAGAAATTGACTGTTGGGCTTGGCCGGCGCGCTTGCGCTGGACGGCGTTGAGATATTTCTTGCGGAGCCGGAGATTTTTTGGCGTCGCTTCGACGTATTCGTCGCCGGCAATGTATTCAATCGCCCGCTCCAGAGTCATCTTTAACGCCGGTTCGAGTTGGATGCCTTTGCCGTCGCCTTGGCTGCGCATGTTGGTGAGATGTTTGGTCTTGGTTGGATTCACCGGCATATCTTCAGCGCGTGGATTTTCGCCGATAATCATGCCTTCATAAACTTCTTCCTGCGGGCCAACAAAGAGCCGGCCCCGAGCTTGAATATTGTTCAACGCCCAAGCACTGGCGATGCCGGTTTCCATCGAGACGAGCGTGCCGGTCAGGCGGGTCAGGATTTCGCCGACGCACACACCGTATTCTTTAAACATATGGCTCATCACGCCGCGACCGCTAGTCAGATTGACAACATCGGTTTCGAGTCCAATCAGACCGCGCGTCGGAATCGTGACTTCGAGATCCACACCATGCGGGTTGTGCGCCATGTTCACAATCTGGCCTTTCCGAGCGGCCAGATTTTGCAGAATATCGCCCAGACATTCGTTCGGGACTTCCAGCCAGAGCGATTCGTACGGTTCGAAGGTTTTACCATTCTCAACCTTCAAAATAACTTCGGGACGGGAAACCAAAACTTCGTAGCCCTCGCGGCGCATCTGCTCGACAAGCACCGCGATTTGCATTTCGCCACGGGCGCTGACCAGGAAGATGTTGGCGGCGCTGGTATCGGTCACAGCGAGAGAAATATTGGTACGGGTTTCTTTGTGGAGTCGTTCGCCGATGTGCCGGGCGGTAACAAATTTACCATCCTTACCGGCCAGCGGACCATCGTTGACGGCGAACTGCATTTGAATCGTGGGCGGATCGAGTTCCATGAACGGTACCGGTTCACGATCGATGCTGTCGCAGAGGGTTTCGCCAATGGAGAGTTCCTCAACGCCAGAGATGCCGACGATGTTACCGGCTTCGGCAACGATGCATTCGCCGGATTTCAGACCACTGAATTCAAAGATCTTGGTGACGACCGCTTTGTCACGTTTTCCGTTTTTGTGAATACAGACGATTGGGTCGCCGACTTTGCAGTGGCCGCCGGTAACTTTACCAATAGCGATTCGGCCGACGTAGTCGCTCCAGTCGAGGTTGCTAACGAGCATCTGGAACGGCGCATTCCGGTCGGCTTGCGGCGGCGCAATCCGTTCGATGATGGTCTCGAAAAGCGGCGTCATGCCGTTCTTCGGGTCGCCGAGATTCTTAAGGGCGTAACCGTCACGAGCGCTGGCGTAGACGAACGGGGCGTTGAATTGTTCTTCGTTGGCGTGAAGTTCGAGGAGGAGTTCTAGAACTTTATCGTGAACATCGTGCGCGTCGGCATGTTCACGGTCGATCTTGTTGATGACAACGATGGGCTTGAGATTATGGGCCAGCGCTTTTTTGAGTACGAACCGGGTCTGCGCCTGTGGGCCGTCAAAGGCATCCACTAGCAACAGGACGCCGTCCACCATCTGCAGAATCCGTTCGACTTCGCCGCCGAAATCAGCATGGCCGGGGGTGTCCACGATGTTAATGAGATAGTCCTTCCAGTGGACGGAGGCATTTTTGGCCTTGATGGTAATACCTTTTTCTTTTTCAAGGTCCATCGAGTCCATGGCGCGTTCTTCCATGGCCTGGCCGGTGCGGTACACGCCGCCTTCGCGGAGCAGTTTATCCACCAGCGTCGTCTTGCCGTGGTCAACGTGCGCGATAATAGCAATATTGCGAATCTTTTGGTTCATAGGAATTCCGAAACGGAGATGATGAACGCGATACAACCCAACCGTTAGCGCCGCCGGCGTTTCCGCCGTCGCGCCCACACAAAACCGGTTATTGTATTGCGAGTCATCGAGTTTGAGATTGGTGGAGACGAAGGGAGTTGAACCCTCGACCTCCTGAATGCCATTCAGGCGCTCTAGCCAACTGAGCTACGT
>JBAXAT010000397.1:0-2326 GCA_037142335.1 Verrucomicrobiota bacterium
GTCATATGCTCTTATCTCTCAGTTGTGACCCAAACACAAAGTTTCGGATAGGCTCCCCCATGCCATTTCCCGGGCACCCCAAATCATCGGGCGGTCACCCCATGGCGTCCGCCGGGCTCCCCGCGCCATTTGGGAAGCTGCCGCAGCCGCTCCCCGGCCGCCCCGGGGGCTGCGCCCGCATCACCCTTATGAAAACCATCCTCTTGGACACTGGGTTTCGCTGCGACGAGCAACGTCAGCGCGTTGGCCAACGATGCCGGCTACATGGCTAATCCGATGGGGCCCGGCATTGGCGACATCATATATAATTATAATGGCTGGGACGGCACGTTTTACCGGGACACGCTCCGGTATCCCGCCGGTGGCCAATTCTTTTGGAGCGCCTACTTCAAGCCCGGCAGTGTCCCCGGCATCAAGCTGGGGTATTGGTTCAACTTCGGTTCCGGCTGGAGTCATCTCGCCAACGACGATTGTTCCCAAATCCTAACCGGTGCCAGCCAGCGCATCTATTGGGACGGCATTACCGGCCACTGGAAGCTGGTGATCGAAGCGACGATGTTCGTGACCTATGCCGTGGTGAATGTCTGGACCGGCGTCAAGCCCGCCGGCAACGATCCCACCGGCCAGTATACCCGCGTTACCGGTTGCGATCCGGTAGCGACATTAAGCATCGGATTGTAGGAGCGGCGTCCCAGCCACTCCTACGAGGTTGGGCTTTTGACAACTCCGCGCGATTCACATACACTCGGCAGGTGTCAACAAAACGCAATGTCAAACCGTTTAGCCGAAACCCCAAGACTAAAACCCGGGTCCTCGCGACTAAATCCAGTCTGAAGAAAGCGAGCCAGACATTTCTAGCCAAGCCGCCAGCGTCCAAGAAAGCCAGAGTTCCCAAAATCAAACCGGTGCGCCCGGTTGTGCCAGCGCCGGCGGTTATCCCGTTGCCTCCGCAACCGGCCCCGCTGGTCGCTGTCGAAGTGGAACAAGCCAACAAACTGGCCATTACACTCCAACTGGCGCAGATCAATGACGCGTTGAAGGCAGTGAAAGCGGCTGAGCGCGCGAAGTGCGACCAGCGCATTCAGGCCGCGGAAGCCAAAGCGATTGCCGCCCGCGCCGCCGTGTACCGCAAGGCCAAGCAGTCAGGAAAATTTCCCACCACGTGGACATATCCCAAAGAATTCCTTTCCGAAGCGGAGATCATAAAAAAAGCCTGAGTCCGTAATCCCCGCTCCAAGTCGGTCATGGCGAGCGTGGCGAGGTATCGCTTACGAGAGTTTGTTGCCAAAGGCGGATGTAAGCCGACGCCGTTTTTATAAACGGCCATTGTTAATATCGCTAATAAAACCGGCGGGTAATCAATCGCTTTATCGACGCCCGTCTTGCCGGTGATAAAAACCATCCACCGGGAATCCCGTGGGGTGAGAACTCAGTTTTCGCCGGTGGAAATAGCATTTGGCGACACAAGATGTCAGCACCTCCCTGCCTTTGTGCGAAGAATAGTTTGCACGCTCGGCGCTTCTGCGATAAGTAAATTGTACCTATGAAGATTTACTTGGATGGGAAATTTGTGGATGAAGCGGACGCGAAGATTTCGGTCTTCGATCATGGCGTGCTATACGGCGACGGCGTGTTCGAGGGGATCCGTCTTTACAGCGGCCGCATCTTCCGCTTGGAGCAGCATATTGACCGGTTGTTTGATTCGGCGAAGGCGATCATGCTGGACATCCCGATGTCGAAAGCTGATTTGTGCGCGGCGTGTTGCGCGGCGTGCCGGGAAAACAAATTGACGGATGGTTATATCCGGTTGGTGGTGACGCGCGGCGTGGGCAATCTGGGGTTGAACCCGTTCACGTGCAAGCGGCCGAGTATCTTCATCATCGCGGCGACAATCGAGTTGTACCCGAAGGCGGTGTACGAGAAAGGCGTGGAGTTGATCACGGCGGCGACGATGCGGAATCATCCGAACGCGGTCAGCCCAGCCATCAAGTCGTTGAATTATTTGAATAACATTCTGGCGCGCATCGAGGCGGTGAAAGCCGGGACGGTGGAGGCATTGATGCTCAATGGCGAGGGATTTGTGGCGGAATGCACCGGGGATAATGTGTTCATCATCCGCAAGGGCAAACTCGAAACGCCGCCGGCCAGTGCCGGCGCATTGAACGGTATCACACGCAGTGTTGTCATGGAATTGGCTGGTAAGCTTGGAATACCGGTGAGCGAAATGAATCTGACCCGTTATGATGTGATGACTGCCGATGAATGCTTTCTAACCGGCAGCGCCGCGGAGATCGTACCGGTGGCGTCCTTGGACGGACGCATAATC
>JBAXAT010000398.1:0-2323 GCA_037142335.1 Verrucomicrobiota bacterium
CATCGGCCACCGGGTTGCCTGAAAGGTCTGTCACAATGCCTGATATTTTGATTTGTAAACCTTGCGCAGGATGTCAACTCTTGTTTGGACAACGAGGAGCCGCCAATCCAAAGTAAAAAGCTTGTCAATTTCAACGTCCTTCAGTGCCCCCATAGTGGTGCGGGTAACGGCAGTGCCAAAGACATTTGCGGCCAGTGGGTTGCCTATTTCTTCAGTGGTTCCACTGCTAATGGTAACACGGACAGTGGTTTCATTAGCGGCGGCATTTTTGATCAAGCTGGCTTCTGCTAAATCATGCTGCAATTTTGTTGCCAGCGTATCTGTCGTTAAGCCTTTGACGTCGATTTTACCAAGCGGCGCGTATTGAACCGTCAAGTCTGGAGCGACAGTCAGTCGGGCGTCTAACATTTTTGATTGCGGGATGCTGATATTTAAAATATTGCCGGCTTTAATTTCCCCCGTAGTCACACTTTCGGCGGCACGTGCCTCGGCAGCAGCAGCGCGTTCATCAGCTAACAGGGCCAGCACGGCTGCCGAATTTGGCCTGGCGTCCAACAGTTGCTTTCTTGCGACCGCGTCTGCTAGTTCCTCCCCGGCGCGCATAATGGTATAAGCATGATGTCGCCAGCGCTCAAAAAAGTCTGTTCCGCTGCTATAATTACCACCACCACCACTCTGGGCACTTCTGATTAGTTCGGCAGCGACATTATTATCCTTTGTAAAATCAAATAGCCTTTGGTTGGCGGACTTTAACTCCAAGCCGAGGCGGTCAATTTCGTGAGTTAACGATTGCACTGCTGTTTCTGCCGTGGTGACACGTTGTCGTTCGCGGATCTTTAGGTATTCATCAACGGCGATGCTAATGAATTCACGCGCAAATTCTTGTGATGGGCTATCTACTGTGACGAGAAGAATATCAGTGCCACCCGCCCGGCTAACTTTGAAACTCTTGAGATTCGACTCGATTTGCTGGGGTGTCTTTTTCATCCGCTGCTGAACGCGGCGCATTACTGTTGGCCCGGTGAGAACTTCAATTTGAGTCGGAATAAACCGGTCGGTATCATCATTCGTAAGATTAGCCGACGGCAACCCCGATCCGGTCTTGGTAATCAACAGCTTGGCATTGATGCGCCAAATGTTCTGCTGGGTGAACAGAAAAGCGATCATTCCGCCAAGACTTAACGTAAAGCAAAGCACAATCAGCCATTTTCGGCGCCAGAGGATCGCCAGATATTCCTTAATATCTACTGATTGGCTTTGTTCGTTATTGTCGTTATCGTTCATCGTCCAACTAATCTCAAAGAGATGATTGTATCACCTTTAAGAGCATAACTTTAACGCATGATAATATCAAGGTCAAGCTACCCGCGCGGTCTCAATTACCGAGTACGAGGACAGATTTCATAGCCAGTCTGTTTCAATCGAATTGTGACGGCGCCGATCTCATCGGTTCGGTAAAGTAAAATCTGGCGCTGCCGGAGTCGGTCACGCAATGCCGGTTCAAGATACCGGCTGCTCGGTTCAGTATTGACGACTTGCACAGCGGCTGCCGGTTGCACCGCGTCAAGAAATTCATCTGAGCCAGTTGGTTCAGTGCTGTGCCGACCTTTCACCAGAATCTGCGCCCGCAGGTCCACCTTGCCGGCAACCAAAAAATGTTCTACCGACTGACCGATGTCAGAAGTCAGCAACACCCGCGTCGGCCCATACTCCATCAGTAACACCACCGAGTTGTTGTCGCTTCGTCGTCCACCACTAAATGGCACCTGCGGATGCAACACGCGCCATCGAAAATCACCAGTGACACGCCACTCGCCATCGGCGCGAAGTGCGCCATTTTCCAAATGTTGCCGGCGGGCTGTCGCGAGCCAATCCCAAAAATATTTCGATAGCGCATATGTCCCATTATGCAGCACCCGCTGGACCGGTATCGCCTGTGCCACCGCCGTCAAACCGGCCGCGTGGGCCTTATTGTTTCGCGTTAATACCAGTGCTTCTAGCCGGTCCACGCCTTGCCCGCGCAGAAACGGCACTACCACCCGTTCCCCGCTCCACAGCCCACCGCCATCTATTAGAAAATCGTGCTGCTCGCCCGGCAAATTCACAAATACCGCCATTCCATCGCGCAAATCCAGCGCCGTAATCTCGACGACAGTTTCGTGTTGTGCCAGCAAAATCACCGCCGTCACCGCGACTGCCACACCGGTAATCCCCAGTTTTACGCGTCGCGAAAGCTGCCGGCTCATCCACACCAGCAACACCACGTAATAGCCGACCGTCAGCCAGACCGACGGCGCGGCGTTCAGCGAGGTGACCAGGGTGA
>JBAXAT010000399.1:0-2300 GCA_037142335.1 Verrucomicrobiota bacterium
CCCCTGGACCCTCCACTACACGACGATCGACAGCCCGACCGCTTACGGCATGGTCTGGTTCGTGTTGCTGAGCGGGACGGCCATCAGCCTGTTGCTGGTTGGATTTGTTTTCAACCTGCTCAACACCCGTTTCAAAGCCGAGCAGATCGCCAGTCAATTGACGCAGGAACTGCGGGAAAGCGAAACCAAGTTCCGGCTTCTGGCTGAGAACATTCAAGATGTCTTTTGGATCAGCACGCCAGGCATTGACCGGATCCTATACGTCAGCCCCGCGTTTGAGAGAATCTGGGACCGGACGTGCGCGAGTCTCTACCAACGCCCGCAATCCTTTGCGGACGCAATCCACGCCGAAGACCGGGACCGGGTCAACGCCGCTTTGCAGGAGCACACCCACGGTAGCTGGAATGTCGATTACCGGATCATCCGGACGGATGGCTCGGTGCGTTGGATTCAAGACCGGGGCTTTCCCGTTCGCGACAAGAACGGCGCGCTGAGCCTGATGTGCGGCGTGGCGAGCGACATCACCGCGCGCAAGCAGGCGGAAGAGGAATTGCGCTTAAAAAATCTTCTTCTCACCACGCAACAAGAGGTCACCATCGATGGGATTCTCGTGGTGGACGAAAATAATCTAATCATATCCTCCAACCGCCGGTTTGCTGAAATGTGGGATATTCCGTTGAAACTTATTGAAGACAGAAACGATGAACCGGTCCTGAAGCTCATGGTGTCCAAGTTAGCGGATCCACAGTCGTTTTACCAACGAGTTCAGTACCTCTATAAACACCGCCAGGAAAACAGCCGTGATGAATTCAGGCTGGCGGATGGACGGTTCTTCGACTGCTACTCGGCGCCGTTGGCAAGCGCGGATGGCCATTACTACGGTCGCGTCTGGTATTTCCGCGACATCACTGGGTGGAAGATAGCCGAGGCGTCGCTGCGTGAAAGTGAACAGCGCTTCCGGGCGATGGTCGAAGGTTCGGTGATCCCGATTTTTGTAAGTCTGGAGATGAAGTTCGCGTACTTGAATCTCGCCGCTGTTCAGTTGTTTGGGGCGGAGACGCCCGCACAGTTGCTCGGCCAACCGGTTCTTTCCCGCATCCATCCGGACTTTCACGAGAGCATCAAACAGCGCGGTGAGAAGGTGGAACAAGGTCGGCTTGGAGCCGCCCCAGCGCAGCAGGAGGTTTATTTCCGGTTGGATGGCACGTCCGTGCCGGTGGAAGTGACCGCCTCTTCGATCATCTACGAAGGGCAACCGGGTGCAGTCGTGTTTGTGCAGGACATCACTGAGCGGAAGATAGCCGAGGCGACGTTGCTGGTCAGCAATCACCAATTGATTGCAGCGGTAGCCGAGTTGAAGAAGGCGCAGCAACAGATGGTGCAGCAGGCCAGCCTGCGGGCCTTGGGCCAAATGGCCAGTGGCATGGCGCACGACCTTAACAACACGTTATCGCCAATCATTGGTTTCAGCGAGTTGCTCATGATACACCCGGCGAAACTTACCGATCGGGAGCAGGCGCTGCGATTCCTCAAGCTGATCAACACCGCCGGTCACGATGCGGCCGGAATGGTGCGCCGGTTGCGTGAATTCGGCAATCAGCGCATAAATTATAATGATGTTGAGTCAATCAACCTCATCAGCTTGATCAAGCAAGTGATTGAACTCACCCAGCCCCGCTGGAAGGATCAGGTACAGTCAGCTGGACTGACCATTCAGATGGTCACCGACCTTGGAGAAATCCCACACATCGTCGGCGAAGCGTTCGCGATTCGTGAGTTATTGACCAACTTAATCTTCAACTCCGTGGACGCGCTATCGGCCGGTGGCACGATTACACTGGGTGCGGCGGTAGATAGGGGATTTGTTCGACTGTGGGTCAGCGATACCGGAACCGGTATGACCGAGGAAGTCCGGCGGCGATGTTTTGAGCCGTTCTTCACCAGCAAGCCTACCGGGACAGGGCTGGGGCTGGCGATGGTACATAGCATTGTCCAGCGGCACGGTGGCACGATGGAGATCACTAGTGAACCGGGAGCGGGCACAACCGTCACAATCTGGTTTCCGATCCAGCTGATCCAGCCGCAAGCTGCTCAGGCTAAAGCGTCCGGACTGGCCCGCAAACTGCGCATCTTAGTGGTGGATGACGAACCAATGGTGCGCGAAGTTGTCGAGTTGTTTCTGACCAACGCTGGCCATACGGTCGAAACCGTCGGGGATGGAGCGACGGCGGTGACGCGGCTAACAGCCAGTCCTTTTGATCTGGTGATTACCGATAAGTCGATGCCGGTCATGAATGGTG
>JBAXAT010000400.1:0-2300 GCA_037142335.1 Verrucomicrobiota bacterium
TACTTACGTTTGTGAATTTGGCGCAGCCACCCGACAATGTCAAATACCAGTTACGTTTGTCAGCGTGGCGTGTCACTCCACAAAATCTGCTCGCCGTCCACCGTGATCTGCCGCCGGTATTGCAAGGGCGCCTTTTCTGGTGGCGGATGCACAACATCGTACTTACTTAGCCAAAATGAATATGTCGTAAGCGCCTCCATCCAACGCCACTCCCGCAACCTCGTCAGGTAGATGCCGGCAAATACATGCAGGTTATCGTTGAGATGTAAATATGCTTGCTCCTCTACTGGGATCAACATCGCCGAGCGGTCGCTGTACCACGCTAGCGCCCACGGAATGTCCGTCGCCACCAAGTCGCTCTCACGAAACGTCTCCCCGGTTGCTGCCACCACGCCACCATCGTAAGGTGGATAAGCCCGTACTGGCGGCGGCGGCAACAGCGTGAATAACATTGGAAAAACATTCAGCCCTACAAATAGCCCCACCACGCTCCGCCGCGCCCACCGCTTCCGAAATTGCAGCCGTTCAAACATCACAAAGAAAAAGGCTGCGCCATACATCGCAATCACCGGAATAAAGATCGTAAAAAAATTCCACTGGGGTGGCCCCGCTAATCCCAAGCAGAACAGCGCCGTCAGGAGCACACCCACCACCCACCAGTGCAACCGCACCGCGTCATCCCGACGAAATCGGTGCAGTAACGCCACCAGAAAAAAAGCGAACAAGAAATTCGCACCGGTATCCTTCAACTGCTCCCGGTAAAGTTTATCCCAGTGCATTAGCGCCCGAATGCCAATGGCGCTCAACCGAATTGGCGTGTTGGCATCACTTTGCCGCTGTAATTGCACTATAGCCGTCTCTTCGCCGCGTTCGTCTGGCATAATACGCATGGTCGCCCACCGCGCCAAACCGAATGGCGAATCCGCCACCGCCACGTTGTGTGCCACCCACGGCAAAAGCACTAGCAAAAACGCCCCAAAACAGACACCGAACTTTACCAACCGTTGCACGGTCGGCATTGTCATCAGCAACCATATCGCCACTGCCGGTAATAAGCAGACCATCGTGTACCGGGTCAACGTCGCCACGCCCATGAGTATTCCACACATTACCAGAGCGCCGGTCACCCAATACACCGACTCTTTGGTCGCCACCCACTGTTCGGCCTTCACCAATGTCCACATCACCAGTAGTACCAGCAACGCCAAAAACGGCAACATACTCCCCGCCACACACCCATCTAATAATTGATCGCAAAGCATGCACAACACAACGCTCAGCAGTGCGACCCGCTTGTCGAATAATTCTTGCGCCAGCAAATACAGCACCCCCAAGTCCGCCACAAAAAACAACCACGCCAAAATAACCAGCAACCGGTCCATTCGCAGCGTCTGCACACGGGCCGCGTCATACAACGCTTGCAGCTTCGGCCAATCCACCGGCAACTTATGCGCTGGAATATCCAGCAATCGTTTCACTGCCGCAATCCTTGACTGCGGATGCAAAACCTTAAACCAACCTGCCAAAACTAATGGATACACCGGTGGCGTCCATAACTCCGGCAGCACAACCCGCCCCTCGCTCCCTGTTAGCTTACCGGCAGCCGTCAAATAGCTGACATCAATTGGCCTGATGTTACGCGTCACATACCCCCGTCCCATGGACAAGTTTCGCCCTAACTGTCCCAAATCCATTGTCTCGCGGTCGCGTAATCCAACAAACTGCGTGCCGGTATAAACCAGAATTATCAATAACACCAAAAATAGAAATCCGCCCAACCGAAACCACTTGATACCCATCCCAAGATCAAACTTGAAAAGTAAATCCTGGAGACGTTCAAAGATTGGCCGCTTCACACGGACCGGCTGATTCAGTTCTGATAAGTTATCGAATTCCGAAGGCATCGCTTCTCTTATTAATAGCATAGCCTACCACCCCACCCTGCCGTCAAGCCCGCGTGCTTGACCGGCCGGCCGGCCTTGCGCTAACGTCTCGACATGATGACCACTCAAGCGCGGATGCGGCGTATACTCCAGCACCGGGAAGCCGACCGCGTTCCAATCACCGATAGCCCGTGGGGTGCGACCTTGGAGCGCTGGCGCAAGGAAGGATTACCGGCAAATGTGGATTGGGTTGACTATTTTGAGCTGGACCGGTTTGCCGACTTCGGAGTGAACAACAGTCCCCGGTATCCAGAACAAATAGTTGAAGATACAACTGACTACCGCATCCACACCAATTCGTGGTGACCTGCCCCCATAGTTGATACCACACCCTATGCGACTTTTTCTTGGATTTCA
>JBAXAT010000401.1:0-2299 GCA_037142335.1 Verrucomicrobiota bacterium
GCCGGATTTGGCGATTGAGGATTTGTCTTTGAAGACCACACCTGGTTTGGAACTCATCAAAGACCTGAAACAGCGGTATCCCGCGTTGCCGGTGCTGGTGTTGACGATGCACGATGAGGTGCTGTATGCCGAACGCGCCTTGCGGGCCGGTGCGCGCGGCTACATCACCAAACAGGAAGCCACACCCACAATCCTCAAAGCTATCCATAATGTTTTGGAAGGCGAACTTTACATCAGTGAATCGCTGGCTCGGAAACTGGTCGGCGCGCTCCTCGGCGGTCCCGGCGCTGGCGCAGACCGGCAGGCGTTGGTCTTGAAACAACTGACCGACCGCGAGTTGGAAGTTTTTCAGTTACTCGGCCAAGTCCGCGGAACCCGGCAAATCGCTGACCAGCTCAAGATTGATATTAAGACCGTCGAAACCTATCAGCACCGGCTCAAAGAGAAGTTTCAAATCAGTAGCCTTGACGAGTTGCGCCAATACGCCACGACCATGGCGCGGAATCCGACCCAGTAGCGCAAGACCTAAAGACGACCTTGTAAGGGGAAACCCTACAAAAGAATCAGGGAGCAGCCTAATTGTCGGCAACCGGGACTTCATATAGGCTTTGCACGTGAACGAAAGCGATTACACCACCAACAGCAGGGGCAAGTTATTTGCCGGGATGCTTGGGTTAGTCGTTTTGGTTGGCGCAATGGCGGTTGTGTTACGCTGGATGCGAAAAGGTTAACAATGGTTAACCAACCAATTAAGATTCGAACAGGTGGCATTCTGAGTCGTAGTGCAGTGCGTATCGGCGCGATTCCTACCAATTGGCATTCCATCTTGGTTTGCCCCTCACCGTGTTGCGTCGAGGTCTGGCTAGCTCGAAGCGTGTCACCTGTTCGGTTTTAATCGGGAAAATGTAGTCTAAATCAGCCGGGCGGCACTGCTTGAGTGCCGCCTGTGCTGTTTACCTGTCAAAACTTCATCGACAACAGAAACTCGATGTTACTGCCGGTCTTCTTGAGCTTATCAATGACCAACTCCATCGCTTCCACTGCCGGCAACTCAGCGAGCGCCTTGCGCAGGATGTAAATCCGGTCCAGCTCGTCGGGATGATAAAGCAGGTCTTCTTTGCGCGTGCCGGATCTTTCGATGTTGATTGCCGGGTAAACGCGTTTCTCCACCAAACTCTTATCGAGACAGAGCTCCATATTGCCGGTGCCCTTGAACTCCTCGAAAATCACATCGTCCATCCGCGAGCCGGTCTCCACCAGCGCCGTGGCGATGATGGTGAGCGAGCCGCCTTCCTCAACTTTGCGCGCCGAACCAAAAAACCGTTTTGGTTTATGCAGGGCATTGGCATCCACGCCGCCGGACAGAATCTTGCCGGATTTCGGCGCGAGCGCGTTGTAAGCGCGCGACAGCCTAGTAATCGAATCGAGCAGGATTACCACATCTTTTTTATGTTCCACGAGCCGCTTGGCTTTTTCCAGTACCATCTCTGCGACTTGGGCGTGGCGTTCCGGCGGTTCGTCAAATGTCGAACTGATGATCTCGGCTTTGACCGTCCGTTTGAAATCGGTGACTTCTTCCGGCCGTTCGTCAATCAACAGCACAATCAGAATCGCTTCTGGATTGTTCTGCGCGATTGCGTTGGCGATTTTCTGGAGCAAGATCGTCTTGCCGGTGCGCGGCGCCGCCACGATCAAACCGCGTTGGCCTTTGCCAATCGGACAAAACAAGTCCATCACGCGCGTATTTAGTTCCTCCGGCTTGGTTTCCAATACGAACCGGCTAATTGGAAAGAGCGGGGTGAGATTGTCGAACATGATCTTGTCTTTCGCCTCGTCCGGGTCCTGCTTGTTGACGGTCTCAACCTTGAGCAGTGCAAAAAAGCGTTCCTTGTCCTTTGGCGGACGAACTTGCCCGGCCACCATATCGCCAGTCTTCAATTCAAACCGGCGAATCTGCGACGGCGACACGTAAATATCCTCAGGGCAGGGGAGGTAGTTGTAGACTGTCGACCGCAGGAAGCCGAAGCCATCCGGCAAAATCTCCAGCACGCCTTCGCCCAGAATATTCGCCCCTGATTTGCGTTTCAATAATTCAAAAACAATTTCGTGGCGCTTGAGCGTCGCCACCGGTTCCACTCCGATGGCCCGCGCCTTATCTTGCAACGCCTCGATTTCTAACACCTGTAAATCAACCAAGCGGATTGTTTCCCGCTGGGCTGGCGGCGTGACCGGCGCGGTGGCCACGGCCGGTTCGGCGACCGGTACCGGTGTTTCGACCGGCGGCTGGGCGTTGGTTTTC
>JBAXAT010000402.1:0-2294 GCA_037142335.1 Verrucomicrobiota bacterium
CCTGAGTTGAGCCTGTACAACAAGGAAGGCTTGCCGGCATCGCCGTTCCGTAGCGATGACTGGTGAAAGTTGATGCGTCATGCCAATCAGTTCACGTGAAAATCTATTGCGATCCTTGCGTTGCGACAATCCTCATTGGATTCCGGTTTGTCCACACCTGTTCCCGAATGAGAATCCCACGCAAGGAGTTCCCGCCAGTCTTGAAGAGGTCCTGCGTTCCTCCTCCGGCAATCTGGCCCTCGATCACTTGAAGCTCGGGGAATATCTCGGCGCGGACGACTACCTGCTCCCAGTGGAGGCTCCCGCCGTTCTTGTTTCCGCCACCTGCACGACCAAAGAGGAACGGTCGGGAACGAACCAATTGATTTCAACCTTATCAACCCCCAAAGGCGATCTCCGGCAGGTCACGACGTTCTCGGATGACGCGCCCAGTCTGGTAACGGAACGGTATGTCAAAACCGCCGCCGATGCCGTCAAACTCATCGAGTATTTTTCCTCCCTGCGAGTGGAATTGGCGCCAGACGTTCAAAAGGTCATCCCAGACACCCGCACCCGTCTCGGCGACAAGGGGATTCTTTTTTGCCGCTTGCCGGGCACACCTTTGGGAATGTGTTACCGCGAATATTCCGATCTGACCCATTTGATCTACCTGCTGTCCGACGAGCCCGGCATCGCGGAGACATTGTTTGCCTGCATTGAGGAAAAATTCTTCCAGCTCTATGAGCGAATCCTGCGTGAGGCTCCCGAGATCGATGTGCTGGTGGGCATGGATGACACATCAACCACGCTGATATCCCCGGCTATGTTTGAGAAATTCAACGTGGAAGTCACCAACCTACGCGCCGACTTGTGTCATCGCTACGGCAAAATCTACATGCATCACTCGTGCGGCCTGATCCGCAACCTGCTCCCCATCTATCGCCAGACCAGGATGAATGGCGTGGATGCCTTTACCGTGCCGCCGATCGGCGACGTGGGGTATGCCGAGGGACGCAGGCTCCTGGGGCCGGACTATTCCATTTGCTCCCCATTGACCAGCGGCTTGCCCGCCTTGGACAAAGATACGATTTGCAGGCAGGTCGCCGATCGTTTTCAGGACGCGCATAAGGCGAACAACGTGATTTTTATTGTTGGCGGCGCTGACTTGACCTTTCCGGCAATGGAAATGTTATTCTCTCAAGCCCAGGAATTGAAACAATGTTGATCCGGATGAAACGAATTTGGTTGTGGCTGCTAGTGTGGGAATTGGGATTGGGTGCCGTAAGCGTTACGCGCGCGGAGCTGGCGTTGCACGCTTTGTTCTCGGGGAACGCGGTCCTCCAACAGGGCATGCCAGTGCCGATCTGGGGAACGGCGGCGGAGGGCGAGAAAGTGACGGTGAAGTTTGCCGGACAGGAGGTGGCGACCACTGCGCAGAACGGGCGGTGGCAGGTGCAGTTGAAACCACTCGCCGCCGGCGGACCGTTCCCGCTGACGGTGACCGGCGCGAACAAGATCGAAGTGAAAGACCTGCTGCTTCACGGCATCCCCGTTGAACTCGATGCCGCGTTGACCAGCGAACTGATCATGTACCAGAAGATTTAAGCAACGTGTCGAATGGAAAAACCGGAGATTATATGAACCTTACACTTCAAATCGGCGTTGCCGAATGCACCATCAACCCCAAACTGGGTATGCAGATCGACGGCAACATCGGCGCATACCGGCCGGCGCAATTCATCCTGAATGACCTGTACGCCCGGGCCATCGTTTTCCAGCAGACCGAGAGGCGGTTCCTTTTGTTGTCGATGGATTTGTTAGCGGTGACCAAGGAATGGACCGAGGCGATCCGAGATCTAGCTGCCAAGGAATTCGGATTCGACCGGGATGCGGTGGCAGTGCATGTGCTGCAGAATCATTCCTCGCCATCACTGGGGCACATCATGCTGACCGACCGGTTCGCCGCCACAAAGAAGTATCCCTGGCTGCGCGGTTCGGATCCAGCCTACGGCCCGCTGGTGATGAAGAAGCTCAAACCGCTGATCCGCGAGGCTGTGGCGAACGTGCAACCGGTGCGGCTGGTGTTCGGCAACGCCTTGGAGTCGCGGGTTTCGTTCAACCGCCGCATCGCCATGCGCGACGGCACCTCCGAGATGGGTTTGGCCGACCGGCCTCAGCTAGCGTTGTATCGCGAAGGTCCGAGCGATCCGGAGGTCGGCGTGGCGTTGTTCACCAACACGGCACTGCAAACCGTCGCCGCCATGTTGCATCACACCTGTCATCCCGTTCACTGGGATCCGCATACTTCCATCCAC
>JBAXAT010000403.1:0-2288 GCA_037142335.1 Verrucomicrobiota bacterium
GTCATGCGTGGGTCTATGCCGGCGAAATCGGCAGGCTTACCGGCGAGGTCAAAGATGGCGACGCCATTGACATCCGCGACCACAAGGAACGCTTTCTCGGACGCGGCCTGCTCAACCGGCAATCCCAGATCACCGTCCGCCGGTTCACGCTGAACAAGGAGGAGGTTGACCGGCCGTTCTTCCGTCGGCGCATCACCGCCGCCAATGCTTACCGGACGGGCGACACTTACCGGCTGGTCTTTTCCGAAGCCGACCAATTACCGGGGTTGATTGTGGACCGGTTTGGCGATGTGCTGGTGATGCAGGCGTTGACGCTGGGGATTGACCAGCGCAAGCCGATTATTTTGGAAGTATTGCGGGAGCTGTTTAACCCGACGGCGATTGTGGAGCGGAGCGATGTGCCGAGCCGGAAGCTGGAAGGGTTGACGGAGACCAAAGGCGTGATTGTCGGCAAGCTGGAAGGCAAGACAAAGATCACGTTGAGCGGCGTACACTTTGAGGCGGACTTGTTGGAAGACCAGAAGACCGGCTTCTTTCTCGATCAAGCCGAGAATTACACCACGGTGGCGAAGTATTGCACCGGCAAGCGGGTGCTGGATTGTTTCAGTTACCACGGCGGATTCGCATTGTTCGCCGCCAAGGCGGGCGCGAAGACCGTCGAGGCGGTGGAGATTTCCGAGCCGGCCATTGCCCGGGCGCGGGTGAACGCGGAATTAAACGGCTTGACCGGCAAGATTGAATTTCAATGCGTGAACGCATTTGACATGTTGAAGAAGAGCGACACGCTCAAGCGGCAATACGACATGATCATTCTCGATCCGCCGACCTTCACACGCACGAAGCAAAACGTGGACGCGGCGTTGCGCGGGTACAAGGAAATCAATTTGCGCGCATTGAAGATGCTGACGCATGGCGGAATGCTGGCGACGTTCTCCTGTTCGCACCATGTTCCCTTGGACCTATTGCGGGCGGTGGCAGTGGAGGCGGCATCCGACGCGCACCGGACAATCCGGTTGGTCAAGACCTTCACGCAAGCGGCGGATCATCCAATCTTGCCGGCGATTCCCGAAACGGAATACCTCAACGGCCTGCTGCTGCAAACGGTGTAGGAGCGCCCTTCCGGGCGCGATGGTTTGTTGTACGCCGGTCGCGCCCGGAAGGGCGCTCCTACCACGCCAGCCAAGAGAGACTTAATGTTCGCAGTGGTCGTGGCGGCCACAAGATGGCAGGCAATCTAGACAATTTAGGCATCGCCATTCGACATGAACTTGAGGCACTCACCAGTCTTCGGGTCAAAGTAAATCTGCCAGAACGCAAAGCCTCCATCATCCACAGCAACCTCGTGCTCCTTCCAGTAATTGAAACCCTCTCCGCGATCAACCGGAAAGAAATTGCAGAAAACTAACTTCCTGCCGTCGAAGAGAACTCCCTTGAATTGAACCCGGTAATCCTTGGTGTGTGCTAAAATCTTCTTAATCTCTCCGAGTTCCCAAGCATTGGTAGAAGTGGGCTTATCCAAAAACGTCTGTATGGCATTGAGCGCCCTCTGGGTGTCTTCTTCGGATGGCTTCCAGTCCCCGCTTGCTAGAATCACGCGGTTTGTCTCCGGGATGTTGGTATCAACCCCGGCAAAGACCATGCCTTGCACGAGCAGCAATCCGAGCAGTGCTGCAAATGCTGTTTTCATAGTCGAACGGCCAACGACTGGTCAGTGTTCGCAGTGGTCGTGGCGGCCACAGCAGTCGCCTTCGTGTTTGCCGCCGCAACAGTCGCCGGCCAGCTCTTCTGGCGTGGCGGCACGCTTGGCAACCAGTTCCACGTCAAATGTCAGATCAACGCCAGCCAGCGGATGGTTGGTGTCAATGCGGATTTGCGTGGCGGTGACGCTCAGCACGGTGGCGATGGCGGCTTGGTGAGTGTCGCCGATGCGGAACTGGTCGCCGGCTTTGACTTCGCCGGCAGGAAACTTCTCCCGTGGCACATCCAGAATCCGCTTCGGATCGAGCACGCCGTAGGCATCCTTCGCCGGGACAGCGAGGCGCTGCTTGGTGCCGGTCTTAAGCTTGAGCAATTGCTTTTCCAAGCCGGGAATAATCTGGCCGGTGCCGGTCACAAACGTTAACGGCTCCCCTTTCAAGGACGAGTCCAAGGTCTTGCCGGTCGGGTCAGTCAATGTGTAATGAAATGAAATAACTTCAGATGTCATGGGATTGGGGTTGGGTTATGCCGCCGATGGCGCGGCTTTTTTATGATGGGCAGTGGGCTTCTTGGATTCACCAGTCGTGAAG
>JBAXAT010000404.1:0-2284 GCA_037142335.1 Verrucomicrobiota bacterium
TGAGCGATCACTTCCAGGTCTTCGGCGAGCCACATGAAAAACTTGGATACGTCGGAGAATTCCTCTTCAGCCGCCGCCGCTAGCTGGCCCGCAGCGTTAATGGGCTGCCTGTCTTCCGGTAAAGGCAATAACGCCGGGTCGACCGGTATGAACGACGGCGGTCTTTAGTGCGACTTCGACCGCTTCCGTACCGGTGTTGGCGAAGATGACGCGGGCGTTGCGGCGGAAAGTTAGCGTGACGAGTTCGCGGGCGAGTTTGAGTTTTAATTCATTCGGATGGACGTCGCCCATCGCGTGGATTAGCTTGCCAGCCTGCTGCCGGAGCGCGGCAATAACTCGTGGATTACCGTGACCGACGCTCGCGACGCCGAATGCGGCAGTCAAATCAAGATACCGATTGCCGTCCACATCCCAGACATTTGCGCCGGCCGCGCGTTCCCAGAAGACCGGCCAGTGGTTGGAAATGAAAGTGATGTTCCGCGATTCATACCGGCGTAGTTGCCGGGCGAGCGCACGGGAACGCGGGCCGGGAACTTTTGTCAAAAGCTTGGGCAGCATCACACGCCTCGGGTGGTTGAATCCCAGATGTGTTTGTGCCACTGAGTTTGGAGTCGCACCGGTAACCGGTCGGCTAGAATCCATTCCGCCAACATCTGCAGCGGAAGTTGTTCGATGACCGGTGAGAATAAAATTGTGCAGCGGCTGGAGATTTGATGTTCCGCGATGATGCACTTCGACCAATCGTAGTCCGCCCGGTCGGCGATGACGAATTTGACTTCGTCTTGCTTGGTGAGGTGCCGGAGGTTGGCATACCGGTTCTTGCCGGCCTCGCCGCTGCTGGGACATTTCAAGTCCATGATCTTGACCACGCGCGGGTCAACGGGTGCCACATCCAAGGTGCCACCGGTTTCGAGCAAGACCGTTTTGCCGAGCTCGCAAAGGCGCTTCAGCAAGGGCAGAACATTGGGCTGGAGCAGGGGTTCACCACCGGTAACTTCGACCAGCGACCCGCCGAAGCAGCTCACTTTGGCGATGATATCATCGAGTGCCATGGGTTGTCCGTCGTCAAAAGCGTAAGCGGTGTCACACCACGTGCAGCGTAAGTTGCAGCCAGTGAGGCGCACAAAGACGCACGGCCACCCAGCGTATGATGATTCGCCTTGGATACTAAAAAAGATTTCGTTGATAACTAGCGTGTCAGCCACGGCGATAGGCTAACAAATGCGCTCACAGTTTGCAAACAGACGGTAGTTTTCTCAGGCGCCGTCTTTAATCCTTCGGGTCTGGGAAACGCAGCAGATGCCAAGCGGTGTCGTCGGTCACCGTCGCGCCGAGATAGGCGATAGCCGCAGTGAAAAGATGGTCGATGTCCGCTCCGCCAAGCAACTTTAGCGGCACGTGTAAAATCAGCCGCGGCTCAGCGCCGGTTAGGTTCACACCCGAGTCTTCAATGGCTTCATGGTTGACCACGACTTGCAGTTGGCGGTCTGGCAGGATTGTGATTTGTACTTTCGGCAAGTCGGCGAAATCGGTACCTTGTCGATATCCAAACAAAAACCACCGCACGCCACCGCGCTGGTTGCTTAGGTGCTTGAATTCTACTTGCGCGACGAGCGCGTCATTCTGTTGGAGAAGATTAATCGCTTCCAAATCAAACACTGGTGCCACCGGTGGCAGCACGGCGATGCCGTTGCTTTCGTAGCCTGACTGCGCGATCCAGACTGTTGGCGCTTGCAAGTGAAGGGCCTTCTCCCAGTCCAGCTTACTCTGCGCCGGCAGCAGTGGTATTACCGGTATCCGGCTCGATGTAAAAATCTCATTGGCCCTGGCAAAGGCGGTGAGGAAGGGCTGTTGATTGGCGACCTGCGTCAAGTTTGTCAGTGTCGCCTGATATTTGCGTTCCACTTGTGTTGGCGTGAGTGGCAACACCATCCAATCGCTTTCATTTTGCAATGCGGGCGGCGGTTCTAAAATCACTGTGGGATGGTAAAATAATGGAGTTGGCCAGTTGGCAAAGTGAATGAGATAGAAATCCACTACCGGTCGCAGTCCTTCGGCTTCCAATTGCAGCAATGCCAATTGGACGAAGTTGGCGGTGGCGCGATGGTCGGGATGGGTATCGCGCGGATGCGTTGTGAACACCCGGGTTGGTTTGAACTGGCGTAGCACCTCGCTTAGGTCATCCGCGATATAAGTCGCACGGTACGGGTGTCGGTAGCTGTAATTCTTCGGGTACGGCACGCCATTTGTCCCGGTCGCGTTATTATACAATAACTCATCATCC
>JBAXAT010000405.1:0-2283 GCA_037142335.1 Verrucomicrobiota bacterium
TTGGCCTTGTTCGGTAACCACTTTGATTCCCAAGAGCCGCTTGCCAACGGATCCTTGCAGGGGACTGCTTTCCAAAAGAATCAAATAGACGAGGAGCAGGTTCATGCTCAACATGTCCAACGTCCAAGCCTGTCGGTCTTGCCGGGTCACGGGGTCAATCAACTGCCGTGATTTTTTCTCGTCCCCACCGCTATGCTCAACCTTGTCGCGATAGAAATACTTCCACCGGCCAAGATTCGTCACCTCAACGATGCGCTCCTCCACCACTGTCGTTGAGCCGTCAGGGTTTTGTCGGGGAACTTGTTTCGTCTCGATGATGCGCTCGGTCGTGAACTTGCCGACTGGCGAACTGACCACCACGCGGTCAGGAGCGTAGCTGGCAAGTGCCAGCAGAACCAGAAATGCAACACAGGACACAATCGCCAAGTCGATAACCAAGGCCCAAGCTCGCCGCCAGAATCCGGCATAAGAAATCGCAGGCTCGGATTTAAGGGACGGCGGGACCGCTGTTCCGACTGAAACCGGCGTGGTAGCGATGGTTTCCACTATTGTTTTGACTTCGCTGGCCTGCTGATACCGGCGGTCGGGTTGTTTCTCCAACGCGCGCAGCACAACTTCATCGAGGCGGACATCAATGACGATCCCGCGCATGCGGGACGACGGAGGTTCGAGTTGCTTTCCCGGTAGTTCCCCGGTCAGCATCTGGTAGAAGACGACGCCGAGCGAATAGATGTCGGCCCGGTGATCGACGTCCGAGGGATGGTCGCGTTGTTCCGGTGCCATGTACTGCGGCGTTCCCATCACTTGCCCGGCCTTGGTCGTTTCCGACTGGGGCGACGCCACTCCGGCAGCGGGCGGTTCGACCGTGCCGACCAACTTCGCCAGTCCGAAATCCGCCACCTTCACCCGGCCTTGCCTGTCGAGCAGGATGTTTTCGGGTTTGATGTCACGGTGGACGATGCCGGCATCGTGGGCGTATTGGAGCGCATCGCAAATCTGCGGGACAATCGCGAGCGCCTCGCGCGGCGCGATGCGCCCGGCATTGAGCAACTGGCGCAGGTTCATCCCGTCCACAAACTCCATCAACAGGAAGTATAAGCCGCCCGCCTGTCCGAAATCGTAAACGGTGACGATGTCCGGGTGGTTCAGCTTCGCCAGCGCCTGCGCTTCCGTTTGGAATCGCCCGGCAAACCCGGCATCATTCACGCGTTCCGGTGCCAGCAGTTTCAACGCAACCAACCTGTTCAGCGATTTCTGCCGCGCTTTGTAGACCACCCCCATGCCGCCGCGCCCGAGGCATTCGAGGATTTCCAACTGCGGGAAATACGGGGCGAGTTCCGCCGGCGCGAACATTTTCTTCGCCTCGGCCGGTTCCGCACCCGGGTCCGATGGCACCATCGCCTCAGCCATCAGGCAGCGCGGGCAGAGACCCGCCGTGGCGGCAGACGGCAGGATCGCGCCGCACTTCGGGCAAGATTTCGGAGAGATGGCTGATTCGCTCATGCCGGTATCCTGACGTGCGGGCGCGATTTGGTTACCAAGATTCTCATCTCAACTTTCCAGCGCGGCAAACAAGGCCTGCATCTCGGCCTCGACCATGCCGGGATCTTCGAGCGTGCCGGCCACTTCCGCCTTTAGCAACTGGCGGAAGCGTCGCTTTAACCGATGCACCGCGACCTTCAGCGCGTTCGCGTTCATCCCACAACGGTCCGCCAGCGTCGCTTGGTCGCCGTGAGAGGCTTCGCCGGTCAGCCACGGTTTGACTTGCTCGAAAAACTCCGCGCGCCCTTCCGCGACGCATTCTTGCTGAAGCGCTTCGAGCGCGCGCGCCACCACTGTCAGCGCCCATTGCCGGTCGAAAGCCGCGTCGGGTGTCAGCAGGCTGGCATCCGGTACTGAAAGGGCGACACCGGCTTCCGTGTCATTGAGGGAAACGCTTTCCATGCCGCCACCGCGTTTGAGGCGACAGTTCGCTTCGCGGTGGTGCGCGAGAAAGTGTTTCACCGCGCCGAGCAGATACGAGCGGAACCGCCCGCGTTCCTGTGCGGCATTGGCGATAGCCCCACCGGCCAGCACCTGCGTGAAGAATCCGTGCGCGAGGTCACGTGCCGCATCAGCATCCCGCAACTGGCAACGGAGAAACGTGGCCACCGGTTCGTAGTAGGCGTTGCACAGTTCGCTCAGCGCCCGGCGTCCTTCAGGTGAATTCGCCTTGGCCTGTCTGACTTGGGTCCACCGTGTTGTGCGGAAGGTTTCGCCCGGCGCATCCGGCGGAAGCGGAGT
>JBAXAT010000406.1:0-2262 GCA_037142335.1 Verrucomicrobiota bacterium
ACAAAGACTTCGCTGCCGCCAACAAAGTTTATCGACTCATTACTAAGCAGCCACCAAATCCGCGCACAACGGAGGCATTGTACCTTGCCGCCGAATCAATGTTTAGTCGTGGCGAAGCGTTCCTCAAAGATGGGAAGACCGAGGAAGGCCGGCAAGCTTACCGTGACGCGATTAATTATTACAACGGTGTCCGCTCTAAGTCAGCATTGATGGACTTGGTGCAGAAGGATCTGGATAGACTGAAGGCCAGTCAAGGTCGAATTGTGGTCGAGTCAGGAGCGGAGGCGTGGCAAAGCCGCTTTGATACTTTAAAACGTTCGCTGGCACAGGTCAAAGACCGGCCAGACCTGCGCGTACTGGCGCTGTTTCGCGTCGCCAACTGCTACCAAGCTCTCAACATGCCGGAAGAAGCCAGCGTGGTCTATCAATTCCTCCGCGACCGGTATCCCGACGATAAAGCCGCCGAGCAAATCTATTTCGGTTTGATCCAAACACTTACCCAGCGTGGGCAGATGGAAAAGGCCAACACTGAAACTGAAAGCTTTAAAGCGAAATATCCGAAAAGCTTGATGCTAAACAATGCCGCCTTAGTTCAAGCCGAGGCGCAGTTTAGTCAACAGCGGTACAAAGAAGCGCTGGTCAACTATGATAAAGCGTTAGCCACATCGAATGACACCGCAACTGTTGAGACCGTTAAATTTCGCAAAGCCACCGCCTATTTCAATCTCGAAGATTTTGAGAAAGCTAGCGCGGCTTTTTCAGAGTTAGTCCAAAAACATGCCGACTCGAAGATTCGACCTGATGCGCTGTTTTTTTTCGGCCTCACGCACTACGAAATTGCCAAACGATCTAATGATCCAAAAATCGCCCAACCAAACATTGGCACCGCCATTCAAGCCTATGAAGAAATCCGGGCTAAATATTTGCAGTACGATAAATTGCCGCTGGTCACATTCCGGCTTGGCTATCTTTACAGCTTTGCTGGCGCCTACGACCGGGATTCTGATGGTAAACTGACCGGTACTGTGAATTTTGACAAAGCGATTGCCGTATTTCAGGAATTCGTTCAAAAATGGCCAGACCAAAAGGATGCCGATGGTAAATTGCTCATACCCGAGGCGCTGTATCAAATTGCCCGCAATCATCTGACCGCCGAACGCTACCCTGACGCCATCACTGCTTACAAGGCATTGATTGATAAATTTCCAGACCATGACCTCGCGGCATTTGCTGCCAAGGAAATCGGCGAAAACTATTACATGCTTAAGAAACCGGCCGAGATGATCGAAGCACTCCGGTATTACGTCCAGAAATATCCCAACCATTCGAAAGTCGGCGACGCGCTCTACGTTATCGCTAGTGAATTAGAAAACCAAAAGCGGCATGACGAAGCGATTCTCGCCTATCGGGATATCATCAATCGCGCCATCGCCGCCAGTGCACTCACTGATGAGGCGCGCAATGCTGCTATCAGCGCCCAACTCCACATTTCCAACCTGCTCGAACAACGCAACGATCCAAAAACTGTTGTGACCGATTGCGAAACTTTCCTCGGCAAGTTCGCCAGCGACGCTGTCGCGGCACGCACGATGATCAGTCAGATTGCCTCGATGTACCGCAAAGCCCGTCTCATTCCGGATGCCTACGCCAAACTTGAACAACTTTCCCAACAATACCAGCTTAACACCACTATCCGGCACGCCTGCGTTATCAGCCTGATTGAACTCGCCGTCGGTGAAAAAGATTACGCACGCGCCAATGGCGCAGTCGCACGAATGCTGGCCGATCCAGATCGTGACAAGTTGCCAGCCTCTGGTTTCCTCGCCATCGGCAATGTTTCGCTCAAGACAGAAAAATTTACGCAAGCCAAGGAGAACTATGAACGTGTCCTCGCAGCTGCCGGTAACGAGCAAAAGTTTGCCACGCTCGCCAACCTCGGTATTGGCCAGTCATTAATCGGACTTAAGCAATTCGCGGCCGCCCACGCGCCACTGGAAAATGCGCTCGCCGACACGCAAAATTGTCCGCGTGCCGAAACCCAACTGGCCATCGCCAAAGTGCTGGAAGCCACCGGCAAGACCGAGCAAGCGGTCGAGTTGTACTCCACTGTTATGGCCGGTCGCGGCGATGTAACCTTTGAGGCGGCATTCCGACTGGGGAACATTTTCTACAACATGACGTTAGATAAAGATGGGAAATCTTTGCTGTCTGAAAAAATCAAAGAAAACAAAAAACTCGCGCTCGCCTACTATGCCCGGTTGC
>JBAXAT010000407.1:0-2259 GCA_037142335.1 Verrucomicrobiota bacterium
TACCTAGCGATGGCGATGGCTGTCAACGCACTCCGCGAAGACAAAGTTGGCCGCATCATTCTCTGCCGGCCCGCTGTGGAAGCTGGAGAATCGCTTGGCTATCTGCCGGGCACGCTCGAAGAAAAAGTTTCACCGTACCTCCGCCCGCTTTATGACGCGCTGTACGACATGATGGATCCCGATGAAATCCAGCGGCATACTGAACGCGGCGTCATCGAAATTGCGCCACTGGCATATATGCGCGGCCGCACGCTCAATAACGCTTTCGTCATCCTCGACGAGGCCCAAAACACTACGAGCGAACAGATGATGATGTTCCTCACACGGATGGGTTTTGACTCGAAAGTCGTCGTCACCGGCGACATCACGCAAGTGGATTTACCAGGTAATAAAACCTCCGGCCTGATCGAAATTCAAAACATTCTCAAAACCATTCCGGGACTCGCGTTCGTGTACTTCGACGGGCGCGATGTCGTCCGGCATGAGCTGGTCCAAAAAATCGTCGCCGCCTACTCGCAGTTCAAGGACGAACGCGAGCGGCGCCGGCAAACCGGCACATGATTCTCGACGTGCGCAACCGGCAACGGTCGCACCCGGTAAACATCGCCCGGCTCCGGCAACTTGCCGGCAACGCTGCTGCCGATTTTCAATCGCTCAGCATCGTGCTGGTCAGTGACACCGAAATGGCGCGTCTCAATCTT
Organism: Verrucomicrobiota bacterium; assembly: GCA_037142335.1. GTDB lineage: Bacteria > Verrucomicrobiota > Verrucomicrobiia > Palsa-1439 > Palsa-1439 > CAINDI01. The sequence continues at coordinate 702 of JBAXAT010000407.1, forward strand.
CACTATCACGCCGTTGCCGGCACGACTGACGTTTTAAGTTTCGACTACGGTGCCGGCCACGGCGAATTGATTATTTCGGTTGCGCGTGCCGTCGCTCAAGCCCGTCAATATCGCACGACGCCCAGCCAGGAACTCGCGCTCTACGTCATCCACGGCATCCTTCATTTACAAGGCTACGACGATCTGACGCCCGGCAAGCGCCGCCAGATGCGCGCCGCCGAACGCCGGTTACTCCGTAGGCTGGACTTTCGCGGGTTGTTGCCGGTACGATAGCCGTATGAGCCAGTTTTGGAAATCGCTGCGAAATTCTTTCTTCACCGGGTTGCTGATCGTGTTGCCTGTCGGCGCGTCCTTGGGTTTGTTGTGGTGGGGTGTGATGTTGGTCACAGCTTGGTTGCCAGAGCAATTCAGTGCGCCACATTACCGGATGCTGGCGGTGGTGGTGCTCGTGGTGCTGACGATTGGCATTGGCTGGTTGGCCCGCCGTGTTGCCGGTAAGCGATTAATCACCGTAGCCGAGACGCTGATCCGCCAAGTGCCGCTACTGAACCGGATTTACCCGTTCATGAAAGAAATCAGCGACACCGTTCTGTCGGGGAAGAAGACGATGTTTCAACGCGTGGTGCTGGTGGAGTTCCCGCGGCCGGGTGTCTACTCGATTGGTTTTGTCACCGGCATCACCGGCGGCGAAGCGCAGACTAAAATTAATGCGCAACTCTTGAATGTGTTTGTGCCAACGACGCCGATTCCGACGAATGGCTTTTTGATTTTGGTGCCTCAGGAACAAGTTGTGAATCTGGAGATGAGTGTTGCCGAGGGTATGAAGTTGGTAATATCCGCCGGCACCGTCGTTCCACCCTATCCCGTCAATGGAAACCGAACGCGCTGACGCGATCGTGTTGCGCGTGCAACCGGTCACCGAGTCGAGCTTGTTGACAACGTGGTTCACGCGCGAATTCGGCAAACTCAAAACCCTTGCCAAGGGCGCGCGCCGACCAAAAAGTCCTATACGTGGGCGGATTGATTTATTTTACGAGACCGAAATTTCTTTCCTGCGAAGTCGGCGTAGCGATTTGCATTTACTGAACGAATGTTTTTTGGAAAACCCGCATCTCGCCCTGCGCGCCAACGTACCGGTGCTGACGGCAGCCTCGCACGTGTGTGAATTGGTGGACGCGCTCACGGTCGTGGAAGACGCACATCCAGAGTTGTTCAGCTTGCTGGCGGAAATGCTCACAAGTTTGGAAAAATCAGCGACGCCGGCGCAGCTGATTTGGTTTGAGTTACAAGCCTTTGCGGCCACCGGCTGGAAACCGGTCTTCGATGGTGAGACCGGCGCAGCGAAAGTAATGCGGTCACTGGCCGGTGCATCTGCCGCTGCTGCGAGCCGGGTACGCTTAAGTGCCGAACAAACCCGCGCCGCGCAAGATTTCTTGGAAGAATTCCGGCAAACCCACCTTGGCCGGCCACTGCGTTCCAAGCTCAACCGCGCAGTTTGATTACTGCGGCTTCGAGTGTGGCGCAGTCGTTGACTGAAATGACTTCGACATCCTTGTTG
>JBAXAT010000408.1:0-2245 GCA_037142335.1 Verrucomicrobiota bacterium
GGTCTATGGGATAAATGCGGTATTGACCCTCGCAGGTGTGGTTTGTCTGGCCAGCGTGCAGACGCGTGCGACAGCGCCGACAGACGTGACGCTGTCAGTGCGAACGTTGCTGGCTGGCGCACAGTTTGTCTGGCAGACAAAGTTAATCCTAGCAACGATGACGCTTGATCTATTTGCGGTTCTGCTCGGCGGGGCGACGGCATTGTTACCGGTGTATGCGAAAGATATTTTGCACGTAGGACCAACCGGGCTGGGTTGGCTGCGCGCGGCACCGGCCATCGGGGCGTTTGGAATGGGATTATGTCTGGCACATCGGCCACCGTTAAAACGCGCCGGGCCGGCAATGCTTACGGCAGTACTTGGTTTTGGTTTGGCAACAATCGTGTTTGGCGTCTCGCGAAGTTATGTGTTGTCGCTGGCGATGCTATTCCTGACTGGCATACTCGATAACATCAGCGTGGTGGTCCGTCACACGTTGATCCAGACTGCGACGCCGGATGCGTTGCGCGGGCGAGTGTCGGCGGTGAACGGGTTGTTCATCAGTTGCTCAAATGAGCTGGGCGGGTTCGAGTCGGGACTGGTGGCTGCCTGTTTTACCACAGTGATGTCGGTAGTATCCGGTGGGGTGGGGACGATTCTTGTGGTACTCGGTGTCGCCAGTCTGTGGCCGCAACTGTGGAAGTTAAAGGAATTGCAACCAGCCACAACGCCGGTTAGCGAAGAGGAAGAAGCGGATCGTCCCAGCGCCTAACACTTACTGAAACATGTAGGCTGGCAGGAAGTACATCTTGCCGGCTTGCATCTTGAGTGGGTTGGGGGTGATCTGAATCTGGAGCTTGCTCGCATGGCTCTGCCCGAACAGTTGTAGGAAATGCCGGAGCGAAAATGGCACGTAGTATTGAACGACTTTGGCTTTCTCAATCCCGGCCTTTTCTTTCGCAATCTCCACCGCGTCTTCAAAGTAACCGAGTTCATCGACCAGCTTCGCGGTCACGGCCTGCTTGCCGGACATGATGCGGCCATCGGCAAACCCATTTTTGAGTTCGTTCACATCAATGTCGCGCTCATCGGCGACGATGCCAACGAATTTATCGTACACTTCCATGATGAGGTCGTTGACGAGCTTGGTTTCTTCTTCAGTCGGCGCGCGCGTGGGGTTGAGGATGTCTTTTAGTTTGCCGGATTTGAAGACGTAGGACCGGACGCCGATTTTGTGCATCAAGCTGTCCTTGTCCTCAAACGGGCCGAAATTTAGCGTCTCCATGATGACACCAATACTGGCGGTAATGCTCATCTCGTTGGCGACGATGTAATCAGTGCCCATCGCAGCGTAAAACGCACCCGAGGCACCGACAGTCTCAATGCAGGAAATAATTTTTATCACGCGGTTCGTGTCATTGCGAACCTCGACCAAGGCCCGGTAAATCGCATCGGACGCCACTACTTCGCCGCCGGGTGAATTGATCCGCAGCACGATAGCTTTCACCTGTTTGTCGGCCACGGCTTGGTCAAGCTGGTCTTTTAAGTCAGCCACCATCCCAGCGCCATTACCGGACTCATCGCCATCTAAGCCAATCACGCCACTCAGATCAATCTCAACAATTTTGTCGCGGGTATCTTCGTCGCCCATGACGAAGCGTTCCTGGAAACGCGCCCGGTGTGTTTCGTGCGTTCCAAAGCCGTCGACGAGCGCGAGTTTCGCCAGCATTCCGAGGTTAACAAGCACGCTGAGGACAAAGACAAACGAGATGATGACCGCGTACACAATCCAGCCGGTGCGTTTCGGTGCCGGCTTCGGTGCGGTCAGAGTGGGAGGCAATTCATTCATGGCGGCTAAAGTGCCGTAGCCGTACCGGCGTAGCAAGCGGAAATTTCTGCTTGGCCGTCGCCACGCTTTCGCATAGGTTCACGCGGCATGTTGCTCGTCATCGATAATTACGACAGCTTCACCTACAACCTCGTCCAATACCTCGGCGAATTGGGCGTGGTGTTGCGGGTGTTTCGGAACAACGAGATCACGCTCGACCAGATTCGGCAGTTGCATCCCGACCGGATTCTTATTTCACCGGGTCCGTGTTCACCAGGTGAAGCGGGGCTTTCCAATGACGTGATCCGCACTTTCGGGCCGGTGGTTCCCACATTGGGTGTCTGCCTCGGCCATCAATGCATCGGCCACGTGTTCGGCGGCGAAGTGGTGCGGGCAGACCGGCTGATGCACGGCAAGACGTCGCCGATTCATCATACC
>JBAXAT010000409.1:0-2244 GCA_037142335.1 Verrucomicrobiota bacterium
CTTTAGATTGACGCCACCCTGCCAAGTGTTACCATTACCTAAATGCGTAACACTCGGAAAGACTCCGTTGTCCGCTTCAGCGTCTCGCTGGCGCGCAGTCTGGCGCGCGAACTCGACCAAATGACCGCCGAGAAAGGCTATGACAACCGATCGTTGGCCATCGCCGACATGATCCGCGCTCACCTTGTTGAGCACCGGCAACAAATGGGTGCCGGCGAGATTGCCGGCAGTATCACGTTAGTGTACGACCATCACCGGCATCATCTGCAAGATTTATTGACCGACCTCCAACACGAGCACCGGGAAGTAATTATTTCGTCCCTGCACTGTCATTTGGATCACGATAACTGTCTTGAAGTCCTCGCCGTGCGTGGCAAATCTGCCGCCATCAAGAAACTCGCCGATGAAATGATCGCTGCCAAAGGGGTCAAACACGGCAAACTCACCATCACCAGCACCGGTAAGGATTTACCAGACTAACCATGCACATCCCGGACGGATTTCTGGATGCGAAAACCGCGACTGTTTCGGCAGTGCTGGCCGGTAGTGGCGTCGGCATCGCACTGGCTCAAGTGCGCCGGCATCTGGCCCGGCGGAAAGTGCCGTTATTGGGTTTAGCGGCGGCGTTTGTGTTCGCCGCGCAGATGTTAAACTTCCCGGTCATGGGCGGCACATCCGGACATTTAATTGGCGGCGTGCTGTCAGCGATTTTACTTGGACCGAGCGCGGCCGTCATCGCGCTGACGTGCGTGTTGGTCGTGCAATGCTTTCTGTTTGCTGATGGTGGCGTAACGGCGCTTGGAGCAAATATACTGAATATGGCAGTCATCAACCCGGTCGTTGGTTACGGAATTTACCGGTTGGTCAGGCACTGGCTGACCGGCACGCGCGGACTGATTGTGGCGACGGCGTTTGCGAGCTGGGGTGCGACAGTGGTGACTGCTACCGTCTGTGCCGGCCAGCTTGCCTTTGCTGGGACAATGCCGTGGGGGCTGGCGTTCCCGGCAATGGCAAATATCCATATGCTCATCGGGCTCGGCGAAGGTTTGATTACGGCGCTGGTCATCACGGCGATTGTGCGCGTACGGCCGGAGCTGGTCGCGGAATCGCTCCAGCCGACAATTGTCCGCCGGGCCGGTGAGTTCACTGGCTTGGGCGTGTTGGTGGCCTTGGGGTTAGCATTATTTATCGCACCGTTTGCCTGTCCGTGGCCGGATGGTTTGGAAAAGGTCGCCACAACACTGGGGGTGGAATCCGCGGCGCCGGTGTTACCGGCACCGTTGGCCGACTACCAAGTGCCGGGTCTGAAATCCGCCGTGGCAACAACTGCAGTCGCCGGCATGGTCGGGACGCTCGTGGTCTTTGGTTTGTCGTTTTTACTGGCACGACTACTGACACCGAAACAAACAAATGAAACACGATTTTCTTGATCGGTATAGCCGACTCGACAGCGGCATCCACCGGCAGCCGACCGGGCTGAAACTTGCGATGGCGTTGACCGTCGTGCTAGCCGTTGTGAGTGCACCGCGCACGGCGTGGTCGTTTTTTGGAGTTACCAGCTTGATTCTGCTGATGTTGGCCGGTATCAGCCGGTTACCGGTAACGTTTCTCTTGCGCCGACTATTACTACTGGAACCGGTCGTGCTGGGAATCGCAATTTTGTCGTTGCTGCAACCGGGCGGCAGGGCGGTATTTGCCGGGATTTTGATGAAGGGCACACTCTGCCTGTTCACGATGATTTTGCTGGCGAACACGACACCATTTGCGGCGCTACTGGCGGTGTTACGGCGGCTGTGCTGCCCGGCAATTTTGGTGACGACGCTGGCGTTGATGTACCGGTATCTGTTCGTGCTCATGGACGAAACGGAGCGGATGAATCGCGCCCGGCGCAGTCGCACGTTCACCCGGCAGCGCTGGTGGGAATGGAAAATTCTCGCCGACGTCATCGGTCAATTATTTGTGCGTTCGACGGAACGGGCGGAGCGGATTTACGCGGCGATGTGCGCGCGAGGTTGGAAATGACGCCGGCTCTTGAAGTTCGCAATTTGTCATTCCGGTACCCCGACGGACGGGTGGCGTTGCGTGGTGTAAATTTTACGGTAAATGAAGGTGAATGCATCGGCTTGATTGGTCCAAACGGTGCTGGCAAGTCCACGTTGCTGCTCCATTTGAACGGCATCTTGCCAGAGCAAATTACCACACCGGCAGTTTATATCGGCGGCGTACCTGTCACCGAGGAAAACC
>JBAXAT010000410.1:0-2237 GCA_037142335.1 Verrucomicrobiota bacterium
GGTTGCTTTGTGCCCGGATGCAGTGGTGGTGGCAACGGTTTAGGTGCGTCGGCGAGTACGTTGTACCAATGCGTCGGGATTTCTGATTGCGGCAAGCTGAAACGAATCTGACTCATTCCGGTTATCTCCTCAGGAGTTGATACGAGCGCTAATATTTTTCTACAAAATGCATCTACTTGGTAAAATGGAAAAGTCCACACCCATATTTCAAATCGCTTCCCTGTGACGGCTCAATATTTTGACGAAAGCGGCCGCTGTCGTCAACCAGCGAGAACTCCAGCAATTTCAATCCGGAGAAGTACTCTAGTATTTGGGATGGGGAGTGGATACGGTGGGCGTTAAAGCAGACACGCGGCCGGCCGACTGGCAGTCCAAAATAGAGATTACCACCGGGTGCGAGCACGCGCCCCAATTCACGACACGCCTTGACTGTGCCAAGCGGATCGAGCGGGTCACCATAGCGCCCCAGACCAACATGTTCCGCGACGTGCAGACAGGAGAGGGATGGAATCGAGTTCTCAACGTAGGGCATCTCCAAAATGGAACCGGCCTTACTAGTTAGGTTGGGCAGATCGGCTAGAAGCGGACGGATGTCAATAAAGGTGACCTGCGTGATGGCAGAAAGAAAACCGACGTAGTCTACTTTGGAACCGACATCGACATGGACGAGCACTCCACTGGCACGAATTTTCTGGAAGGCCCAGATATCCTGGTAAAAGTAGTGCGTGTCAAACGCGGTGGTTGCGGTGCGTTCACGTGGGCACGGGTAGAGATCTCGCCGTGAAATCTTTTCGGCGTGCGGCAGCTTCTCGTAGCGGTGCAGTTCACGCAAGAACGTAGCGTAGGTCAGAAAATCTTTTAACCTTAGTTTCATTTAGAAGCTGAATTAACCAGTCAAAAGTCTCGTAAGTCAAGCAGGAGATTTGGATTTTGGTTTGCGCAGCCCATCGACTAGGCCTCTGATTAATCGGCGCTCAAGCTTTCTTAATGACCCAACACCCGGCATTCGCAGGCACTTTCGACACGTTGCTACAGCAAGAGGCACCACTCTGCCTACCAAGTTCACCTATTGGTCGGCATTAGTCGCAGCGGGTGGTTGTGTGGCGGTCGGTATGGCGGCGGCCTTAGCAGGTAGTAGCGCGGGTTTTGGCGGAGTGACAACCGTTACCAACGAATATGTCTCCAACGGAACTTTAATAGCCCCGGCTTCACGCAGGATCTGAATGCCTCTGTCAAAATCGCGGCGATCGAAGTATCGGTTAAAGTAAAGATCCAGGTTCGCAGTCGAATCAGCCGCCACGGTAAGACGCTGGGAACGAATGTTCTGATAGCCCGTTTCCGTCATCTGACAGACCCGGTCAATCGTGTCAATCTCGATGGCCAGATACGAAACAATGAGCGGCACGGACTGAGCAATCTTGCCGCCATGCTGTTTCGACGCCTTGAGAATTTCCAGTAACTCAGCGGAGCGATCAGCGCCAAGTTCAACCGCTTTATTGATATCGCGGTTGCCACTGATGAAGAATTGGTTCATCCGGTTCATGGCTTCGACGGACCGGGCACGGCGCGAGTTGTTGTCGAGAATCCGCTGGCGGAGCGAACTGAGAGCGTTACCCACATCCACGCTGTTGCGGATCCGACTGAGTCGCTCGCGCGATTTGGACGAAACATCAGGAATGGTCTCCGGCTGATTGTTCTGAGCGGAGTTATTTTGATTTGCCTTGGACTGAGTGCGCATGTTTTTGCGAACACCGGCCGAGGTGTTGGTGGCGGTAATGGTGTCCAACAAATCGAGAATCTGATCAAGCAACTGTTGCGATGCGACCGCATCGTAGCGAATTTGCATATCAGGCTTCACACCGCTAGCCGAGGCCGGTAACTGGGTTGCAAAAACTGGCGCAAACGAATCGTCAGGTTCTGCGGGTGCGGAGTTGGTGTTGGCTGCCGCTGGTGAAGCCGAAGCGGTTCTCCCGGTGGCGGGAGTCGCGTTTGTGGCACCGGTCATAGTCGTAGTTTTTAAGATTGGGGACCGCAACAAGCCGGCATAGGCGATCATCGATTCACGCTCGGCTTGCAACGCCAGCAGCAGTTGGGCGTAACCGCGCCGGGCGTAGTAGTTACCAGCCTGAGGTTTGGCGACAATTGCACGATCAAAATACGGCAACGCATCAAGGTAATTACCAAGCGCGATATTAACCGCGCCGAACAGATCGTTATAGTCAGCCTCCTTCTCGAAC
>JBAXAT010000411.1:0-2201 GCA_037142335.1 Verrucomicrobiota bacterium
TATCGTCTATTGCTCGACGCGCAAGAACGTCGAAAAGGTGGCGGCAGAACTCGGCGTGAAGTGCATTGCGTATCACGGCGCGATGACGCCGGAGCAACGCAACAAGGCGCAAACGAAATTCATGAACGGCGATTGCGACGTAGCCGTCGCAACCAATGCGTTCGGCATGGGCATCGACCGGTCAGACTTGCGGTTTGTGATTCACTTCGACATTCCCGGCAGCGTTGAGGCGTATTACCAAGAAGCCGGGCGGGCCGGGCGCGATGGCGAACCGGCACGTTGCGAAATGTTATACAATTACGCCGACGTGCGGACGCAGGAGTTTTTCATCGAAGGCGCGAACCCGACCCGCGAGATTATTGCCGGCCTGTACCACGCACTCTTGGGACTGTGCCGGCGCGGGCCAATCACGATGTCCATTGACGACATTGCCGAGCAACTTCCAACTGTAAAAAACTCAATGGCCGTCGGCAGTGCGTTATACCAACTTGAACGGGCCGGCTTCATTGCGCGCGAATATAAATCCGGTAACCGCACCTACACGACCGGCTTGGTCGAGCCGGTCAAGGCGTTTGCGGATCTCCAGATTGACTTCGAACGGCTCGAAGGCAAACGCCAGCGCGATCTCGGCAAACTCCACCGCATGATCGCCTATGCCGACCACCGCGATTGCCGGCACAACTTCATCCTCGATTACTTCGGCGACGCCGAGGCTGCGCCGCGTTGCGTGGTCTGCGACAATTGCCTCGCGCACACCAGCACCGCCGTCCGACAACCGACGGAAGACGAAACCGTCAGCATCCAGAAAGCCTTGAGTTGCGTCGCGCGCGTCAACGGCCGGTATGGTCGCGCCCGGATTGCCCAAACCCTGGTCGGCTCGCGGTCCAAGGAAGTCGTGGACGCCCGGCTCGATCAATTGACGACCTACGGCTTACTTGCCGCGCAAGGCTCGGATTATGTCTGGGCATTGCTGGACAGTTTAATTCGCGCCGGCTGCATTGCCGTCAGCACCGGTGAATATCCGACGTTGTCGCTGACCGAATTAGGCCGGGCCGTGATGCTGCGGCAGCAAACGATTTCCCTGCCCTTGCCGGAGATTGCCGTGCCGAAGAAGAAGCGTGCCGAAAAGAAGAAGGCGAAGGTTGCCGAAGTTGTGGATTATGACGTGGCCGTGTTTGAAGCCTTGAAGAAATGGCGGCGGGAGCGCGCCGGGCGGATGGGCAAGCCGGCGTATCATGTATTCCCGGACAAGACGCTGGAAGAACTGGCGCGGGCCTTGCCGGAATCGCCTGCCGACCTACTTGAGATTCGCGGCATCGGCCCGGCCAAGGCGCAGATGTTTGGCAAAGACGCGCTGGCAGTGATCGCGAAGCAACGCGGTTCGTAGCGGATGCCGTCAGTTGACGACACTCGCAATGACACGGCAACCGCCCGTCCGATGTTTCCTAGCAGAGACCCTTCGACTTCGCTTAGGGTGGCAGACTTGGAAAAACGGCGTCCGCCAGCACTGCAAATCTGCGTTTTCCTTAGGAAAATTGCAAATCATTCCCAGCTTCGATGTGGAAGAGTGAAAAACGGCTCCCGTTTTGGGCGATTCCAGTTGGAATCATGGGAAACGGCTCCAGTTTTGCACTATGTCAGATTGGAACTGGCCAATCGGAGAGCCCGCGACTACCATGTTTAGTCGTTCCTAGACTTTGGAAGAGTGCGAAACCGCTACTCCGCTAAGGAGCAGTCTTTTATCGTTCTGGCACACGGTACGATTGGAATGGAAGCGGCCATTTGCGATGCTCACTGTGACCACGCTCCGAATGCCCAGTCGTTTTTGTTTGCGCTGGCTGCCTCGTCGGGACTACATAGGCGGATATGAAACAGACTGTTTTCCGGCGCGGCTTGGTTGGGATGATTTTGATGGGGTTGGCTCTGGCGGTGAACGCCGCCGAGGTGCCGGTAGTTAAAACCGATGCGGCAAAACCCAAGCCGACGGCGGTCTTGTTCCTGAGCTGGCAGCCATCGCTCGATAAGACCTATGCCGAGAAGTTGACCGCACGTGGGTTTGTGGCGACGAAGGTCAATTATTTCGAACCATTGGCACCGGACTTCCTGAAGCAGTTCAATGTCTTTGTCTTGGATGAAGTGCCGGACATCAGCTACGAGGACAAATATCCTGACAAAATAGTGAACTATCACAACACCATGCG
>JBAXAT010000412.1:0-2195 GCA_037142335.1 Verrucomicrobiota bacterium
CATGCAAATGACTGATCAACCGTCTCCACCGGAACCACAAGACGTCGTGCGCGCGAAAGCGCTGGTGGACGCCTATCAGAAAGTCACCACGGAACTCGGTAAGCTCATCGTCGGGCAGGACGAGGTCGTCGAGCAACTCATGATCGCGATTCTGGCGCGCGGGCATTGTTTGCTCGAAGGCGTGCCGGGATTGGCGAAGACCATGATGGTTCGCGGGCTGTCGCAAGTGATGGAGCTGTCGTTCCGGCGCATCCAGTTCACACCGGACTTGATGCCGTCCGATATTACTGGTACGGAAGTCATCCACGAAGATCCAACGACCGGGCGACGCAATCTGACATTCTTGCCGGGACCGCTGTTCGCCCAGATGATTTTGGCGGACGAAATCAATCGCACGCCGCCGAAGACCCAGTCGGCATTGTTGGAGGCAATGCAGGAACATTGCGTGACCGTCGGCGGCAAGACGTATCCGTTGACCGAACCGTTTTTCGTCCTGGCAACACAAAATCCCATCGAGCAAGAAGGCACGTATCCATTACCGGAAGCGCAGCGCGACCGGTTTCTATTTCACGTCAAAGTCGAGTACCCCAATCGTGAACAGGAACGCGAAATCGTGTCCCGCACGACCAGCTCATTCCAAAGCAAGATTAACCCTGTGATCAGTGGCGCGGAGATCATCTCGTGCCAAGAGACCGTCCGGAAGGTGCCGATTCCAGATCACGTGATGAACTTCGTGCTTGATTTGGTGCGCTGCACCCGGCCGGACGAAGCCGAGTCGCTGGCTGAGGTGAAAGATTTGATCGAATGGGGCGCTGGCCCGCGTGCGTGTCAATATCTCGTGCTAGCCGGTAAGGTTCGCGCGGTTCTGCAAGGCCGGTTTCACGTTACGATCGACGATATCGAAGCGCTCGCGCATCCAATCTTGCGCCATCGCATCGTGCCGACGTTCAACGCCGAAGCTGAAGGCATCAATGTCGATCACATTATCGACCGCATCCTCAAAGCCGTCCCGCGCGGCACACCGGCCAAGATTCTCTAAAGATTGTTATGGCCGGCCCGGCTGATTTTCTGACTCCAGCCGATCTGCAGAAGATTGCGAATCTGCAGGTGTTGGCGCGCCAAGTCGTCGAGGGCGTCTGCTCAGGGCTGCACACCTCGCCGCACAAAGGTTTCAGCGTCGAGTTCCGCCAACACCGGCAGTACGTGCAAGGCGACGAAATCCGCCGGCTCGACTGGAAGGTCTTCGGCAAGACCGACCGGCTTTACCTTAAGGAATACGAGGAAGAAACTAACCTCCGCGCGACGTTGCTCGTCGATGTCAGCGGCTCGATGGCGTATGCCGGTTCGGGCACAAGCAAAGCCAAGTACGCCGTCCAACTCGCCGCCTGCCTCGGGTATCTAATGCTGCGTCAGGCCGATAGCGTCGGGTTGGTGACGTTCGATAAGAAAGTGCGCGAATACATTCCACCCCGGTCGCGCCCAAGTCATCTACAGGTCTTGCTGGACACGCTCCAGAAGACGAAGACCGGCGGCGAGACGGAGTTGGCGAAAGTGTTCCATCAACTCGTTCCAAAGATTCACCGGCGCGGGCTGCTGATCATTCTCTCGGATTGTTTCGGTGACGTACCGGAGTTGATGAAGGCATTGGCGCACTTCCGGCATGCGCATCACGACATCATCATTTTCCAGATTTGGGATCCGGACGAATTGGAGTTTCCGTTCAAGCAATGGATCCGGTTCGACTCGCTGGAGTCCGAAACGGACAAACAGTTGATCGACCCGGTGCAACTACGCGCCACCTACATGGAGAACCTTGACCGGTTCCGCAAAGACTTGAAGGACGGCTGCCGCCGGCACCGAATCGATCTCGTACCGGTCACGACCGACAAACCGTACTCTGAGGTTCTCGCGCAATACCTCGCGCAACGCATGAAGACGGCATGAGTTTTCTCAACCTCATCTTGCTCGGTGGCGCGGCGGCAGCCAGTATCCCGCTGATCATTCATTTGCTGCACAAGAGCCGGTTCAAAGTCGTGAATTGGGCTGCGATGCACTTACTCGACCCGCGTCATCGCACGCAGAAGCGGCGCATCCAAATCGAACACTGGCTACTACTCTTAGTACGCTGTCTGATCCCGGTCGTGCTTGCGTTATTGATGGCGCGACCGGTATTGACAGGATTGCAGGCATTGCTA
>JBAXAT010000413.1:0-2193 GCA_037142335.1 Verrucomicrobiota bacterium
TATTGGCAGCAAACCGGTCCGCAGGCGTCGTGTCGTTTCCTCACCCAACAAGGCTATCCCCAATAAAATAAATGCCAATCCACCCGTCAAAGACACACGATTAAGGGTTAAACTGGTAATCCATTTCAGGCCAATGACGTAACTGACCGCCACTCCAACACCAGCCAGTAGCACCACTATCGCCAACCCTGCCGAAATCCACCGCAGCGACGGGCGCCCCATCAGACGCAACAAAAACGCCAACCCCGCCGCCAGCAACAGCGCGCCACACACCAACGAAATTTGCCCGACAGGATAATTCCCCATTCGGTCAGCACCGGTTGCGAGCCATTGTTCCACCGGCGAGTTCCAACCGTAGTAGTGCCGCCAGCACACCAAACCGCTCGCCACCACCAGTAAAGTCGCACTGGCATAACTTAGGCGAATTACCGCCAAGGATTTCGGGTCACGGTAATAAAAATAAAGCGCGCTGCCGGTCAATATCAATAGAATCGCCGTTCCCGGCGCCATCGGCTTGAATCCCGCACCAAAGGCTAGCAGTTCACCCACTCCGGCCAGCCAACTCCAAATCACCATCGCCGCCAAACCGGTGACACCCGCCGCACAGACTCGACTAATCCGACTCCAATTGATTGAGAAACCTTGCATAATTCAATGTTAAGCGATTTGAAGACTAGCACGCGGCGGAAAGAAATTCACATCTTTTCAATTTTGCCGCCGTTAAAAAGATTTTGTCCGTTCCGTCCGGAATCCGGTATACTGCCGCCAAGCATGACCGTCCCATTTCGAAAATTCCTTGCCATTGCCGGCTTGACCACCTTGGAGGCACTGCGCCAACCGTTCCCACTTTTGCTCACCACCACCTGCGTAGTCGCTATCACGCTTATGCCCGTCCTCCTGCTGCACACGATGGGCGAAGCGCAGAAGCTAGTGCAAGACAGTGCGTTGGCATTGCATTTCGTCGGCGGTCTCCTGCTCGGCGGCTATGCCGCAAGTTCAACGCTGGGCCGCGAAATTCGCCGGGGCACACTCGCCGCTGTGCTCAGTAAGCCCGTGGAACGCGGCACGTTCTTTCTTGCAAAGTTTGCCGGCGTCGCCGGTGTCCTTGCACTCTTTTCCATGGCGATCGGCAGCGCCACGCTCCTCGCCGGTTACCTCGCCGAAAATTCTGCACCGCTGGTCAACAACCTGCTTTATGCCGCGCCGTTTGCCGCCTTTTTGTTAGCCGGTCTCTTGAATTATTTCCGCCACCGGCCGTTTGTCTCAACGGCTTTTGTGTTGTTGATTGTTTTTCTGGCCGGCATTTTTGGATTAGCAGCGTTCACTGGTAGCATTGCCTGGCGACTGCTACCGGCAAGTTTGTGTGTTTCAATGGCGACGCTAATACTCGCCGGCATCGCGCTAGTGTTGACCACGCGCCTCAATCTTGTGCCGACGCTGGCGGTTTGCACGGTTATCTTTCTCGTCGGCTTAATGACCGATTATCTGCTAGGTCGCGCCGCTGAATCCAATCAACTTGCCGCGCTGGCGTACAACTTAATTCCAAACTGGCAGCATTTCTGGCTCGTCGACGCTTTAACCAGCAACGGCACGATTCCGTGGCGGTATGTCGGGCAGGTCGGAATCTACGCAACGTTTTATTTGATTGGCTGCCTGAGTTTGGGCATTCTGTCGTTCCGCAACATCGAAACGAAAGCTTGATGGATAAACGCAACGAACGCACAGCATTGTTAGCCGGTCTAGTTGCCGGCGTGTGGTTAATCGTGGATTTTGTGCTGGCGCAAATCACCCAGCTCCGCGTTTTACCGGTGTTGCTCCCCTACTCCGCACTGACATTGGTCATCGCCGGCGTTGTTTATTTCCGGGAACGCTTCAACCGCCGCGTTGATGAAGACAAGCGCGCCGCTGCCCTCGCCGCCACCGAACGCGTCAGCGGTTCCATCTTCGACGAGCCGGAAACCGGCGAGCTATTTTCCATCGCACAAACCCGGTACCAGTTTGAACGCTTTGTCGTCCCGGCCGTCACGCCACTCCTTGCCACCGGCCTCGCCATCTGGGTCTGGTCACTCTACCGGCAACTCCACCAACCGGCCGCAATACCGGAACAACATCTCCTCGCCATCGCGTTTCTGGCCGGCCAAGCGTTTACCACTTTTCTTTTTAGCCGGTATCTCCTCGGCGTTAAAATGCGTG
>JBAXAT010000414.1:0-2191 GCA_037142335.1 Verrucomicrobiota bacterium
GTACCATCCGACCGAAATAAAAAAAACACTTCGGAAAGTTTCGACCAGTAAAATAACTTTAAGCTTCCCCCGAAAAAAAACTCCCGAAGATTTAACCTCCGGGAGTTTTTTGGTTTTTACTGCGGAGCAATGCTGGTTATTGCTTCACTATTTTATTATTATAGACTCCTATCTCCGTGGCTATTCTGATAAAATAGATGCCTGAAGCAAGAGTATTCATATCAAGACGGAACTGATTTTGCCCATTGGATGCACCGAAGTTTTCCAATCTGTAAACCAATGCCTGCATTTATTTTTATCTGTGTCCATCTGTGTTAATCTGTGGCCGCTTTGCCTTTGGCTGCTCCACGCGCCGCGCAAACCTGCATGGCCTCTTCCACGATGTTCGCGATACGGTCGGGATTCCAGTCGGCAAAGAACGTGCGGAGTTTATATTCGGCATCGGCGCGGCTGGTGCTGCTCAGGATGATCTGCCGCACCGGAGCCAGCGAACCGCGGAAGGCATTGGCCAGGGCCGTGGCGTGGTTGGCCACCACATCATCCACGTCCGTCTTGCTCGATCCGTTGCCATTCGCCGATAACCACATCAGCCGAGCCGCCAGCGGTTTGATTTCTTCAGCGTCCGTTTCCGATTTCCGATTTCCGATTTCCGATTTTGGATCGACTGGTACCGGCTTCGCCTGCCGCTGCCAGGAAATGCCGGTGCGCTCGTTGATGGTGGCGACGGATTCGGGCGTCGGCTCGTAGCCGGCCTCATTCATCGTCTTGAGCGTGGTGGCAAAGGTGCTGGCATCCGCGTCGCTCAAGCCGCCCCAGACATATTTGACCATCCCTTTGAGGCCGTTGATGTCGCGGAATGGAATGGCGATCTGCCGGACGCACGTTTCCGAAAGCATCATGTTATCCATCATCCGCACGTCTTCGCGCACGGCCCCGGCGAAATTGCTCTGGCCGGCATTCAATCCGCCCGGCGATTCGGATTTGCGGATGCCGGTGATGTGGAACGAAATCGCCTCGTTGCACATATTATAGAAGGTCTCGTAACCCTGGGCCATGCCCTGCACCATGGCTTCCTTGAGTTCGATGCGGCTGGATTCATCCACCACGATGCCGCCGATCTTCTTGGAGAGATCAAACGCCGCGTGCAGCAGCGCCACCGCCGCCGGATCGTTGGCATCCGTGTAGCCCACCGGGAACGGCGTGCCGACGCGCTCCATCCCGCGCGCGAACCATTCGCGCCCGAGATTGCGGAACAGCCACCACATTAATATGGCGCGGCCGGGGCCGCCCCAGTTGTCGCGGAACGTCTGCATCAGGTGGCCGCGATGAACGATGTGCCGCTGCGGATCCAGATAGCTCGCATTGGTCACGTCGTAGATGATCCGTCCGGAATTATCTATGGGCCACAGTTTGAAATAGGGCTCCCAGCGTTCGATGTCAATTTTGTAGGGGCTGTTGTCTTCCGTGCCCAATCCGCCAGGCTTCCCGGCCATTTGAGATAATTGAATGGCGCTGGCGGTGCCGAGACCAACGCCGCCCATCAGGTAAGCCCACTGGAAACAGTGCAACTGCGGATTGACCGGCACAAATTTGCGCAGCGTATATTGCAGGCGCGGCGTGCCGGGCTTGGGTTCGCCCGCCGTTTTATAAAGCCGCTCCACCACGCTCACCGGCCAGAAACCGTTGGAGTCCATCAGTGCCAGCATCCCCGCGGTCCAGTTCTCGCAATCATTCTTCGCCTGGGTGAGCGCCTTGGCCAGCGCGGCGTCATCCGCATTGTTTTTGTCTTCCGGCAGAATGGCCAGCGGCTGGGCGAGCAGCGCCAGCTTGCGCGTGTTAAAACAGGATTGGATATGATCGTCGCTCAGCAGCACATCGCGCAGGAACCGGTAATATTCCTGCACATCGCCGGACTCGGCGGAGCGGATGGCGTTCTGCACCGCCTGCACATCTGCGTTGGTGGTGATGTTGCTCGGCTCATAGCGCGGTGAGAGAAACTTGGTCTGGCGGCCGGGCACGGGCGAGTCATCCGGCAATGAACCGTATTGCGGTTTACGCGGCGGCAATTCCGCCCGGTTAAAAACATTCGCAGTGAATGGGGAATATTGTAAATCTTTAGACATAGGTTTTTGAATGGGTCAAAACTGTGTTGCTGGAAAACACCAGACCGCTTACCGCCGAGCCTCGCGAG
>JBAXAT010000415.1:0-2175 GCA_037142335.1 Verrucomicrobiota bacterium
GTGGAGCTGTTGACCGGTGTGAAGGAATTGTCGGGTGTTGTATTCGGCTGGCTTGAAAATGTTTTGTCAGTGTCGCCGACAGGCGGGTTGATACCATGGCAGACTTTGTCAGTCACGCCGACAAATCAGCCGGTACCAAGCCCGAAACGCGTCGAGAGCAATCACCACCGTTAAGACCTGCATCATCGTCGCCAGTCCGCACGTCAACCGTAACATCAGCACCTGACTGGCCGGCACCGTGGCAATTTGCCCCCACCACTGGTGCACGCTTGTCACCCCGGCCACGAGCACCGTCACTAGTAAAAACACAAACGGGATGCCAGTACAAAGCGCATACCGGCGTTTTGGCGCATACCGGAGCAAACACGTCGTCCCGACCGCAAACGCAATCGACGCCAGCAATTGATTTGCGATGCCGAGCATTCGCCAGAGCGTGTTCAGGTTGCCGGAATACAAAAGATAGCCCCACGCCACGCACACCAGCGCGCTCATCGCGACGTTCACGCCCCAATGCGGTTTACCGCCGATGACCGCCCGCGGCGTGAATTGCGCCGCCGTCTCCTGAAACACAAACCGCGCCACCCGCGTCCCCGTCTCCAGCAGCGTCAGGATGAACAACGCCTCGAACATAATGATGAAGTGATACCAGTAACTCATTAACTGCTTCAGTCCCGGTAAACTGCAAAATACTTTTGCCATTCCGACCGCCAACGTTACCGCGCCGCCGACGCGTCCCGCTAGATGCTCCTGCGTCCCCTGCTCCAATGCCGGTAACTCTCGCACTGCCAAATCCCAACCGTGTTGTGCACTGACGGTCTGCACCATTGCCGCGTGCGTGGCCGGGTTCGTATTGATCGCAAAATAATCACCGGGTTCCAGTGAACACGCCGCCACCAACGCCAGCACCGCCACGAAACCTTCCACCAACATTGCGCCGTAGCCGATCAGCCGGATCTCCGATTCCCGGTGAATCATCTTGGGCGTCGTCCCGGATCCAACCAACGCATGAAACCCGGAAATCGCCCCACACATGACCACGATGCACACGAACGGCCAGACTGTGCCCGAAATCACCGGCCCATCACCAGCAGTGAATGGAGTCATGGCCGGCATCTTCAATGTCGGATGCGCGATCAGGATACCGGCACCCAGCACCACCATCACGCCGATCTTCATGTACGAACTGAGATAATCGCGCGGACACATCAATACCCACACCGGCAAGCAGGCCGCCACAAAGGCATACGCCGGCAACATGAGCGACAGTGTTGTCTTGTCGAACAATAATAGATGACTCATCCCCGACTCAGCAAACGTCCGCCCGAAAATCACGCCCACCATTACAATCGTCACGCCGATGGCCGACGCCTCTGCCACCTTGCCGGGTCGAATCTTGTACATCCACAACCCCGTCAACAATGCCGCCGGCACTGTCACGATAATCGTGAACATTCCCCACGCGCTGTCCGCCAACGCGTTCACCACCACCAAACCGATACTCGCCAGCGTGCAAATGATAATGAACAGCGTTGCCACCGAACTTGTCACTCCGGCCACCGGCCCGATATTCTTCCGCGCAATTTGCGGCAACGACAATCCGTCCTGCCGGACCGATGCCCAGAGGATCACCATGTCATGCACCGCCCCCGCCAAACACGCGCCGATCACGATCCAGATAAAGCCCGGCGCGTAGCCCCATTGCGCCGCCAAGACCGGCCCCACCAACGGTCCCGGCCCCGCAATCGCCGCGAAGTGATGCCCGAACAAAACCAGCTTATTCGTCGGATGATAATCCACTCCGTCCTTGAGCCGGTGAGCTGGTGTCGCCTTCGCATCGTCAAGCATGCAGACCTTGGCCGCGAGGAACGCGCCATAGAACCGGTAAGCCACCGCAAATGCCGCCAATGCCCCGATGATTAGCCACAACGAATTCATGAAGCGGGAAAATAGCACAAATCTGTGCGCCTGCCACGTTTCTCATGCGCGAACATCCCCACGGCTTTCACCCTGAGCTTGTCGAAGGGTCTCCTCCGCCTCTCCTCCCTGCATCGCCCTTTTGACAACTCCTCCTTGCATCGCATATACCATTGGCCCATGGCAACCAAACGCACCGTCAAACCGTTCACCCGGAACCCGAAGAATCCCATCGTGGCCGCGTTGCAACCATTCGTCGAC
>JBAXAT010000416.1:0-2173 GCA_037142335.1 Verrucomicrobiota bacterium
AGCGCGACGGCTTTTTGAGGCGCTTCAACAACACGGGCCGGTGACGCCACTGCTTTGGGTTCCGTCGCTGTCAGCCTATTGTCGACCGGCACAAGCTGAACAGGAATACCTCGAACGACCATTTCACCGTAAACGCGAGCCGACGCCTAGCCCTGAACGCACCATAGCGCCAATTTTTTGGTCAAAAATGCTGCGTCACATGCGCCATCGCCATCGCCGTATTCACTGGAAGGATGAGGCTGGACCGCGCGATATTTTGCTGATTCCGGACATTTTTCAAGACAACCGGCTCCAGTTTTTTTCTCAAGCACAACGACGGTTTCCGGGGAAGATGGCTGCCATGTTTTATGATGCTTCTCCATTGCGAAATCCTCAATTCTCCAAGGTAAGTGAACAGCGGACATTCCCAGAATACGTCCGTGTGTTGGCAGCTTTTGACAAAGTGTTTTGCCCATCGCATGAAACAGAGTCTGACCTAACTTTCTTCTGGAAAAAATTTAGTCAGCCGGCGGTGCCAATTATTATTGACCCATTGCCAACGGAATTTGGTTTGAGACCGCCCGATGCGCCGCAATCTCACCGAGGTCACCCACGTGCGTTGTATGTCGCATCGCTTCATCCACGTAAGAATCATCTGACGTTGTTGGCTGCTGCTGAGTTGCTTTGGAGCGAAGGTTTAAAGTTTGAACTACTCCTTATCGGTCGAACTACAACACACGGTGGACCTCCTGTATTGGCGAAATTGAAGAAATTACATCACCGGCCTGTTCGCTGGCTTGGGCACGTGGATGACGCCTTGCTGCATAAGGCTTATGAGGAAAGCTATTTTAGTGTCTATCCATCGATTCACGAAGGCTTTGGATTGCCAATCCTTGAAAGCCTTTGGCATGGGCGTCCTTGTATCTGTGGGGACAATGGCGCCATTGGTGAAGTCGCGACGGGAGGCGGATGTTTGACAGTTAACCAACAAGATCCAGCTTCACTTGCCGCAGGCATGAGACGGCTCTTATTGGAACCAGTCACCCATCAACGGCTGAGTATCGAAGCGAGGCATCGGCGTTTTCGATCGTGGGATGATTATGCGGGTTCTCTCTTTCGTGCGCTTCATACTGTGCCACGGCATATTAAGTCAACTGGAGCATCCGGTAACTGATTTTAGAGTCTGGTTGAGTTTTCTATTTTTGGTGCGGTTGGTCATTCATATGAGTTCTTAGGCTTACCGACTCGTGTTTTTGAAAGCCACGCAACAGGCTTGGTGATTGCATTGACGGAATGCGTGTGTTAAATTTTACCGGTTATAAAAGAAAGAATTTATGGAAGATAACAAACCTCGTATGCCTAAAATCCGGCGCACACCAGATGGTCGGGAGCCAAACTTTGCGTCACGAATGGGATTGATTTGGCTGTTACTAGCGGTACTGCTCGCCGGTTCTCTGGCGAAGGTCTGGCAAACGCAGCAGGAGCACGTCAGTAAGATTGGCTACGACCAGTTCGAGTCCAAGGTCGAACAGGGTTTGGTCAAGAAAGTGGTTGTTGAAGTCGTCCCTGGCGAACTTGCTAAACTGAAGGGCGAATATGTAGAGCTTGGTGGCGAGAAAAAAGTCACCCGCTTTGTAACTGAGGTTTGGTATGACAATGACAAGGTCGGCGGATATCTTAAGTCCCAAGGCGTCCGGTTTGAATTTATCCAGCCAAGTCAGGTATGGCTCGGAATGTTGCTCAACGCGGCGCCGATTATTCTGGGGATCCTGCTTTTCTACTTTTTCTTTGTCCGGCAGATCAAGATGGCCGGTAAGGGTGCACTCAGCTTCGGTAAGTCGCGCGCCCGAATGCTCAATCGGGACAAAAATAAAGTTACGTTCAAGGACGTTGCCGGGATGCAGGAAGCCAAAGAAGAAGTCGAAGAAATTATCCAATTTCTGAAAGATCCAAAACGTTTCCAAAAACTTGGCGGCCGGATTCCGAAAGGTGTTCTACTCGTTGGTGCCCCCGGTACAGGCAAGACACTGCTTGCTAAGGCTATTGCGGGTGAGGCGGATGTGCCGTTCTTTAGTATCAGTGGATCGGACTTTGTAGAAATGTTCGTTGGTGTCGGCGCAAGCCGAGTGCGAGATATGTTTGAGCAGGGCAAGAAGAGTGCTCCCTGCATCATTTTCATCGACGAAATTGACGC
>JBAXAT010000417.1:0-2173 GCA_037142335.1 Verrucomicrobiota bacterium
GTAGAAATTGCCAAACTCACAGTTAAGGTCGAGCGCCATGTCGAGCGTGGCTTGCATTGTCTCATGCGTGTCTTCTGGTAACCCGAATATATAGTTGCCGATGACGTAGATGCCGGCTTTGCGAACGCGTTCGATGGTCCGGTATATGTCCACTTGTTTGTAACCCTTGTCCACATCGTCACGAACCTGTGCACTGGCGGCTTCAATACCAAAGGCAAGCCAGTTGATGCCGGCTTTTTTAAGCTTATCGATCATATCTTCACGAACGGTATCCACACGGGCATAGGCCCAGATATTGAGTTTGAGTTTACGCTCGATGATCAGGTCGCAGATGCCGTGGACGTGCTTGGGGTTGAGCACGAACATCTCGTCGGCAAATTTTACATTATAGACGCCGTACTTGTTGACCAACATCTCCAGATCATCCACGATGCGTTTCGGCGACCAGAACCGGTAACTGTTTGTGCTTTCCTTCATGCCGATTTGTTTTTCGCCACTCTTGAATGGCGCCTGGATACAGCAAAAACTGCAATGATACGGACAGCCGAGCGTGGTGTAGATCGCGACGTAGGGCTGGCGTTGGAGATGGCCAAGGCAATGCCAGTTGTGGGCCCGGTACTTGTCCATCGGCAGTAAATCCCACGCGATACCAGGCATCTCGCCGTCTAGGTCCTTCAACAGCGGTGCCGGGGCGGTGTGATGAATCCCGCCGTTACGCAGCCATAAATCCGGCACGCTGCTCAGGTCTTTAGCGTTGGCTTTCAAGGCGCGAATTAATTCTACTAACGTGAATAGGCCTTCGCCGCTACAGACGTAATCGGTCTGCTCTTCCTGTAGTGTCCGTTCCGGCAACGATGCGACATGGCCGCCGACCATCAGCACTTTCAGCTCTGGTGCTGTGGCCTTCAACGCCGTACAGACCGCACTAGCGGCTGGCATATTTTGCGTGGAAGCGGACGGTTGATGCCCGTAGATGACGATCGCCGTCAACGTCGGCTTCAAATCAACGATGCGTTGGACTGTTTGCGCGACGGTCAGTTCCTCGCCGGCGGCATCGACCACGGCAACCTTAAAGCCTTTGTTGCGAACGAAGGTGGCCATCAACCCGGCCCAGACTGGCGGCTCAATGGCGCTGAGGGTTTGGCCCAGCGATTGGTACACCTGCTCGCGGCTGCCGGGATTGACTAGGACCAAATCAAGTTTGGGTATCGATGTCATGGTGGCAATTTACAGTGCGTTCAGCAAATCGCAAAGCCGGAAAATCTTCTCATACCCATCGTTACCGACCAACAGGTTCATGTAGGGTTGCCAGAATTGCACACCGGTGCAACCTTGCTGATGATACGGCACATCATTTTCTTTCCTTCCACCAGAATCGACTTGCTGATGACTCGGTAACTTCTGACTTTTCGAGAACATAGTCCGTTCCCCATAAGTCCCAGAGTGCCTTAATTACGCCACAGTGGTAGCCTTTTGCATTGTAGAAAGCAAAATCCACGCCGGCATTTTTGGTAACGAAATCAGCTGGGAGTTCATTGTAGTAAACCTCGCAATCATCTCCGCAGATCACACCACCGGGTTTGATTTTGGTCAGGCACGCTCTCACGTCAGCAATCACGTTGTTATATCGGTGGTCGGCATCAATGAATATGACATCAAAAGAGTCGTCTTTCAGAATTTCGAAGGCCGACGCCGAATTCATGTAAAGTGGATATACACATCCAGAAAACCCGAGGATTTTCATATTGGATCGAAAGATAGAAAACACATCGCGGGCTCGAGCTTGTTTGTGTGCGCCACCGGCGCCCTCGTTGCCTTGCCAAGTATCCACGCAATAGACGACGCCTGCATTTTCTTGCGCTACTTTGGCGAGAATGCTTGTAGAAAGTCCTTTCCATGATCCAATTTCTAAAATTCTCATATTCTTCCGCGCATATTGCCGGACGGTTTTTTCCAATGCTTTTTGGTTATGGCTTGAGAGCCAACCTTGGAAATCCCGCGACGGTTTCAGGATAGTGTTTCTTACGTAAGCTTGGGCGTCATAAAAGCGCAACGTATCCAATGCTCCATACCACAATCGCTCATATAACCCACGGAATCCAAATTGGCGATACGCCAACCGGATTTTGCCGATGAGTGAAATACCATCCTTATTATTGTTCAAAAACAGCTC
>JBAXAT010000418.1:0-2171 GCA_037142335.1 Verrucomicrobiota bacterium
CGTTGTACCGGCCAATAACCGGCAGCGTTACCGGCACACTACCGAGCGGAGTGCGGACAACAAAATACGTCTCGTGCGCTGACACGCGCACGTCGGAAGCGCTGACCATCGCATCGCCTAGGACGCCGTACGTCACGACGGCGTTTTCCCCACCCAGACCTGTGATCAACCGGCGCCCGTATTCGTCGTCCGCATTCACCACCGCTTGGCCGGGCTTGCTCATCGCGCCCAACCCGGCAAATAGCCGCGACTTCGCTTTGAAATATTCTTCCATCGTCCCGTGGTAATCGAGATGGTCTTGCGTCAGATTCGTGAAAATCGCCACGTCGTAGTCAATGCCAGCAACGCGTTTCCGGTCGAGCGCGTGCGAGCTGACTTCCATCGCCACACCCCGGCAACCCGCACGCAGCATCTGGCTCATCAAATCTTGAATCTCCACCGACTCCGGCGTCGTGCGGGATGCCGGAATGATCCGGCCGCCGACTTGGTACTGCACTGTGCCGAGCAAGCCAGTTCCCAGTCCCGCCGCTTCCATGATTGCCTTGACCATGAACGCAGTCGTCGTTTTACCGTTTGTGCCAGTCACGCCGATGACTTTGAGTTGTTGCGATGGATGATTATAAAAACTGGCCGCCGCCAACGCCAGCGTCTGTCGCGCATCGTCCACCCGGATCCTGGTCGCACGCGGATTCAGACCGCTTTCGTGTTCAAGCACTATGGCCGCCGCACCGCGATCAATCGCCGCCTCGACATACCGGTGCCCGTCGGTCTTTTCACCAGGCATCGCGACAAATAAGTTACCGGGCTTCACGCGCCGCGAGTCATAGGAGATACCGGTAATGTCCCGGTCCAGCGAACCTTCGACAGCCAACGGGTGAACGGTTTGGAGAATCTCGGTAAGCTTCATCAGAGTTTCGCCACTTTTTTCTCGTCGGCATCTGGGAATTGCGGTGGGATCGAAAGATATTGCGTAACCTTTTCCGCTACGCCGCGGAAGACCGGTCCCGCCACCGATCCGCCGTAGTACGCGCCGCCGACCGGATTGTCGAGCGACACTAAAATTGAGATCTCCGGATCCGACGCTGGCAAGTAGCCGATGAATGACGAGTAATATTTTTTGACGTACTGACCGTTCTCAATTTTTTCTGCCGTGCCAGTCTTACCGGCAACATCGTAGCCTTTCACCGCTGCCTTCGGCGCCGTACCTTCCGTTGTTGGCACGCGGCGGAGCGCGGTCGCCATCAAAATACTTGTGCGGGCCGTAATCGGCTGCCCGACCTGCTGCAGTTGAAACTTCGTGACTGGCAGATTATTCTCATTCATGACATTCTTGATAATGACCGGCTTCATCAAGTGCCCGCCATTGGAGATTGCGTTTATCGCCATTAGCATTTGCAATGGCGTCGCCGCAATTTCGTGGCCCATCGGGATCCGGCTGATTGAGAGCGGATTCCATTTTGCCAGCGGATGCGCGATACCGGAGACTTCCCCCGGCAAATCGATACCGGTCTTGTGCCCGAATCCGTACGCGCGAATGTAGCTATACAATCTGGCCGCCCCGAGCTTGGTGATGCCGATTTTCGCCGCCCCGATGTTGCTGGAATGGAACAAAATTTCCTCAACGCTCAATACGCCGTACGGATGCGAATCGTGCAAAACTCGACCGGCAAACGACCATGCACCGCGTTCGCAATCAAACCGGTCGGCCAGCGTCACCAAGCCGTCGTTTAATGCGCCAGAGCAGACTACAATTTTGAACGTCGACCCCGGTTCCGCCACGTCGCTCACGCACCGGTTGCGCCGGGCATCGGCCGGAAATGCGCCGGGATTGTTAGGATCAAATGTCGGACGGCAACTCATTGCTAGAATCTCACCAGTCTTCGGCCGGGAAACGATGATCACACCCGCTTGCGGATGAAACTCCGCCATCGCTTTTTCTAACTCAACTTCAGCGATGTGCTGAATGACCTGATCAATCGTCAGAACCACCTTCAGTCCATCGCGCGGCCCAATTTCTTCATCACGGTTGGCGCGGATTTCACGACCTTTCCGGTCGCGTTCGATCACTTCATAACCAGCCACACCGGAGAGATATTTATCCAGACCAGCTTCGATGCCTTGAACACCTTTGTGGTCGTTATCCACAAAACCAATCACATGACTCGCCAGTG
>JBAXAT010000419.1:0-2166 GCA_037142335.1 Verrucomicrobiota bacterium
CGGCGGGCAGGCGCACATTCATTCCACCACGTTTCTATCCGAGTTCAAGTACGACAAATTCAAGACACTAAAAGCGCATAAAGGGGATTTCTCTGCCATCGGCGTCACAGCCAGAACGGATGCGCCAATCGAAAACTTCGACCGAGTATGGAAGCCAGAGAAATGAAACAGCTGAACCATTCGATGAGCCGAACGGGGCTCCGCCCCGTCGGCTATCTTGAGCGTTCGCCCGGCCTACATTCCGCCGGCATGGATCAGGTCGTTGAGGTTGGCTTTCAGTCTGTCATGCCGAGCATGTCGAGGCATCTCCGAGAGACCCTTCGACTGCGCTCAGGGTGACAGGACGGGGAAGGGGCTGTTAGTCCGATTTCTAGTCCTACCGGCAGTTTAATAGACCGATTTCTTGTACAAGCGAGCCAGGTCTTTGGGGAGCATCTTGCGGACGTCGGCGTATTTGTTGTCGGCCACGGAGGCGTTGGCGGCGTAGCCGAGGATCTCGGCGGCAAAGGCTTGTTCGACGGTCGCGGCGGGTTTGGCTTCGCGCCGCATGACTTGGTAGAAATGTTTCATCATTTCGCCGTCACCGTTGTAGTGGTTGCGGCCCAGGTAATCAAACTTGTATTCCTGCCGGTCGGCATAGGTGCCGTAGCGGGGACAGAAGAGGATCCGGCCGCCAAACTCGGCGCCGAGGTCAACTTCAATCGCGCCTTCAGTGCCTTGGACTTCGTAGATGCGATGGTTGTAGCTGCGGGGGGAGAAGAACCATTGGATGTAGGTGCCGAAGGTGCCGTTGTTGAAGCGGATGAGGGCGTGCTCGTTGTCATGGGCGTCCACGACGGAGCTGTAGACGCAGAGGTCGCTGGAGTTTTCCAGTTCCCAGACTTTGTAGTTGCCGGCGCGCCAGCGGGTGTTTTGGACGCTTTCGCGGCAGGTGAGGCGTTCGTCGCAATCCCGGCAGCGCAGGCCGGCCGGTTTCTTGCCGCCGAAGGCTTGCAGTCCGCCAAACGCGGCGACGGTTTCCGGCCAAGCTTCAAGGAACCAGAGCATGATGTCGAAGTCGTGGGTGGCTTTCTCGATGAAATTGCCGCCGCTGAGCGCGCGTTGCCGGCGCCAGTTGTGGAACATGCCGTTGCCGTAATGGCAATGCTGGACGAAGCGGACGGAGCAAACCTTGCCGATGTCGCCGCGTTGAATCATCTTCTTGGCTTCGGTCAGGATCGGCGCAAATCGCATGCAGTGGCCGACGAGAATCGGCGCATCGTACTTCGCGGCAAAGCGGACGACGTCACAAATCCGCTTCCATTGGCTGTCCAAGGGTTTCTCCAGCAGGAGCGGCACGCGGCTGCCTTGGAAGTCTTTTAAGTTTTCCAGGTGAAACTCGTTGGGGGAGGCGATCATTGCGCCGTCGAGCTTTTCCTTGGCGAGCATTTCACGGACGGTGCCATACCGGCGCGGCTGGAGTTCGTAGCGCTTGCACGCCTTCTCAAAGCGGTCATCCGACGGTTCAACACAGGCGACGGGGGCAATCATGCCGCCCAATGCCGTGTAGCCAATCTGCGCCACCGTGCCGCCGCGTCCATCCCAACCAACAACGCCCAGATTCATTTTGTCTTTTTTCATAGGTTTCACCGGCCAGTTGAATAGCGGAGGAAGCAGAGTCTGTAAAGCAATAATATCATATAATATCATGGCAAGAATTTGAGTGACGGATCGGGCGGAATGAAAGAGATGATTGCTTTCCGCTGGCGATTCGACTATTGAAAGCCCTCTCACTTTTATTGAGGCGGTAGCTCAGTTGGTAGAGCAACGGACTTTTAATCCGTTGGTCGAGGGTTCGAGTCCCTCCCGCCTCACCAATCCTTCCATAATTAGCTTTTCGCCGTTGGTACAAAGTGGTATCAACCCGGCGTGCGGCGAATTCATAACCAACTTAATCGGGACATCCTGCGTGATGTGCAACGGCGCGTGCCGGCGGGCCAGCAGTTTGTGCAGGAGGCGTTCAGCACTGACCATCAGCGGCCGGTCTTGGTAAAGTTGAGCGACATCCGACCGGATACCTTTTACTGGTTTGATGAGTTCACGGTCTGTGCCTTTCGCGAAGCGGTGATTGAGTTGGCGACTCGGCACGGTGGCGGGCGATTGACAATCAGTTGTTCAGCCTATGGG
>JBAXAT010000420.1:0-2165 GCA_037142335.1 Verrucomicrobiota bacterium
GATACAATTAATTCACCGTTCTGTCCGCTCTGGGAAATGACAGAACTGGTAAAATGAAGGCGAGATGGCATAAAAAGATGCATGTAGGCTAAGAAATTTGGTCCGATTTGGTGGGACTCAGCGGTTCCGGTTGGACTGCAAGGTTGGTCAATTGCTGAAGAAATTCAATGAAATCAGACTCGGTAGGACTCGGTCAAAATCGCCTTTTAACATGTCCCATTCCGTCATTTTTGTTGCGTAAATTCTTAGCAACTATAAGATGCTTGCCAAGCTTTGTCACGTTCGCACATGAGAAGATTTTTAATCATTGTTGCCATTGCCGGCGCGACCGCCTGTAGTCGGTCGCCATCGAAAAGCTTTGAAACTGGTTTGGCGTATTTCAAAGATGACGACTTTGTCCGTGCCGCCGTTTGCTTCGAGCAGGCGCTCAAAACCGGCATCCCGACCGCGCAAGTCTGGAATTTCCTCGGGGCGAGCCGCCTGCAAAACGGCGACATTGAGACCGCAATTGCCGCCTTTCAAGAAGCGTTGAAACTCGATGCCAATCACAACGCCGCCCGGTATAACCTTGCCACTGCTTACCTCGAAGCCAAGCAACCGGCGCAAGCCATCCCGCTGCTCCGGCAACTCGCCCAATCTGCCAACTGTCCGCCCAGCGTCAACCTGCAACTCGGCCGTGCCTATATTCAAACCGGCGACTGGCTTAAAGCCAAGCCAGCTTTTGAAAAACTTTCCGACCAGAATACCGCTGAGATTCAGAACAACCTCGGCGTCATCGAAACGCATCTCGGCAACACCAAGCTGGCTAAAACGCACCTCGAAGCCGCCGCGCGCCTCGACTTGCAACATGCCACCGCCCGGCAAAACCTCGCCATCTTTGAACAATATTATCTCGCGCCAAAGCCGGTCACACCGGCGAAACCAGCCGAACAAATTGTCGCGCCAGCGAAGTTGCCGGAACCACCGCCACTCTCCGCTGCGCCGCTCCAAGTCTTGCCGGTAGTTGAAACGCCGAAACCGGTCGTCGTCACACCGCCGCCGGCCACACCAAAACCGGTGATTGTGCCACGGCGCGTGCCGGTAACCACTGCCACGCTCAAAGCCGGTGACCGCGCCGCCGCTAAAACATTTTTCAACGACGGTATTGCCCAACAGCAACAAGCCAAGCTGCCGGCGGCCATTGCCGCCTACACCAAAGCCGTCGCCACCGACCCGACATTCGCCCAAGCGTATTACAATCTTGGAATTGCCTACCGGGACTCAAACCAACCAGACAAGGCGCTCGACAACTACGAGCTAGCGCTCGCCGCCCAACCAGATTTCCGGGATGCCCGATTCAACTACGCAATTTTATTGCAGCAGCAAGGAGTTATCGTGGACGCGCTGGTGCAGTACGAAAAGATTTTGGAACTCAATCCAAACGAGCCAGCTGTCCGCCTTACTGCCGCGACGTTATATGCCCACGACCCGGCCACTCGCGCCAAAGCCCGGCAACACTACGACGCCTACCTGCGCCTCGTCCCAAATTCCCCCATGGCACGCGACATCCGCGACTGGCTCGAAAAGAACCGGTAGTTACCGGCGTAGTGGATTGTTGTTCCAAGCGGACTGCAGTTTCCTGGCGACGAACGAGATCAGTCGGGCTTTACCGCCGGTAGTGACAAATGACACCCGTTGATTGTTTGGACTCGGCAGGAAACAGGAAGAAAACGTCACGCGGCCGTTGTTACTGAAGACCTCAACGGATGTGCGATCCACTAACAACCTAATCCGGAACCGCCCATTCTCCAGCGGAAGACGAACACATTGGTTGCCACTGAATAAATTCTGATCGCCAACGACATACCGGACAGAATATCCTCGAACATCGAAGCCACATTCCAAGGCATTACCGGGTTCGACTTCAGCTTCTATGTCGAATAGTTCACCCTCCAGTTCTGGCGTGTCGCAGAATTTTTCGTAAAGCGCAGTGATTTCACGGACCGGCCATTTGCAAAGCCGGCCATCGCGGAGCGTCAACTCACACGGGAAAGTCATTTGCTGGTTAAACGGCATGCCGGGATACTGTCCGCCGCGCATCCAGCCGATGAGAATCCGTCGGCCATCGGACGCGGGAATATCATTAAAAGTCTGCGCCGCGTAAAAATTAGCGCCCCAATCACTGC
>JBAXAT010000421.1:0-2163 GCA_037142335.1 Verrucomicrobiota bacterium
TCCCACACCCGCGAGCCTTGCCCGCGGACAAACGTCAGCGGATACCGGCCATACGTCGGCATCACGTATTGGTCAAACAGTGCAATAATCTCTTGGCTGCGAGTCATAAATTATTATTTTGAGGCTACCGGCCAGCCGTTGCAAGGATTTTACGTCGTTACCGGCGCATCACCGGTGGGTCCCTGTCAGGCTTTCATGATTTCCGTGCCAATACCTTTGTCAGTGAAGATTTCCAGCAGCACGGCATGCGGAATCCGGCCATCCACGAAGTGAACCCGGCGCACGCCGGCGTTTACGGCTTCGACGGCGCTGTCCACTTTCGGAATCATCCCCTTGTCCACCACTCCGGTCGCCTTGAGCGCCGGCACGTCTTTCGTTTCCAAGTGCGAAATCAATGTCGCCGGGTCCTTCGGGTCCCGCATCAAGCCCGGCACATCGCTCATAAATACCAACCGCCGCGCGCCAATCGCCACTGCCAACTTTGCCGCCGCCACGTCCGCGTTAATGTTATAGGCATGGCCGTCGTCAACTCCCAAGCCAATCGGACTAATGACCGGGGTCACCTCCGACCGCAGGCATTTCTTTAACGCATCGATTTCAACATCCACCACTTCCCCGACGTAGCCGAGATCAATCCCATCCTGCACCAACTTCCGGCACTTGAACACATCCCGGCCATGAAAGCTCCGCGCCTTGCCGCCGAGTTTCTGGATCATCTCCACGATGTCGCGGTTGGTGACATTGAACAACACGTCCTCGACCACCTCCATCGTCGCGTCATCCGTCACCCGCATTCCCTTGATGAAGTTGGCTTGAATGCCGGCTTTCTCCATCGCTTTGGTGATCGCCTTCCCACCGCCGTGAACAACCAACGGATTGATGCCGACCGCTTCAAGGAAAACAATGTCCGCCGCCACACCTGTCCGCACCTGTTCATCCGGTGAGTCCATGAAGCTGCCGCCGTACTTAACCACAAACGTTGAACTCCGAAACCGCTGCATGTATGGCAACGCTTCGATTAACACACCGGCTTTATTGATCAGGTCTTGCATGATGATTCGGCATATGATGCAAAGACCCGCTTCTGCTTGCAAGCACTTTGCTTACTGGACTGTGTGGTTCGGCGCGGCGGGCATGCGGTTGTCGGCTACTTTCCCAAGGAATTGGCCGACTGACCTCTTCCATTCATTCGGAAACCTAACCACCGCAGCTTCGTGTCCGACGCCGGGAAACTCGCGGAAGTATTTCACACCGGGAACCGCGTCATAGACACGGCGGGCTTCCTCAACTTTCACCCGGGGATCGTTGGCACCATGTAAAAAAAGAATTGGACACTCGACGCTGGCGGCATAGCGGCTCGGATTGTGGGCAAACCCATTGAACCGGGCTTGGTAGCCACCCCAGAACACCAGCAGTTCAGCGCTCGGAAACGCCGGTACACGCATGGCCGCAAACCGATGGCGCACCGTGTTCAGCATCTTATCAAAAACGGATTCCACAATGATCGCATCCGGATGGATATCGCAACTGGCCACCGCCCGCAGAATCGCCGCCGCGCCCATTGACCCGCCATAGAGGATCAACTTGCATTGCGGCAACCGCATCCGTGCATGATGCACTGCGGTCGCCACATCTTTGGCCTCAGTAAATCCGATGGTGGTATAGGACCCGGAAGAATCCCCAGAACCACGGAAATCAACCAACAATACCGAGAATCCCATTGTCAGAAACGCCTTGGCTTCCGGAATCAGGCTGGACTTCTCGCAACCATACCCGTGAAAAAGAATCACAAGCGGGCTTTGACTTGGACCAGCACAATACCAAGCCCCCAACTCCATCCCGTTGATGCACTCCAACTGGAGGCTTTGAGTCGCAGGTCCCAACACAGCTGGCAAGGCCGTAGTTTCTGGACGCGGGATATTGACCCCCCAGAGCAACGCTTTAATTCTTTGGCCAACTGAAAGTTTCTCCGGCTCGTTAGTGCGTGGATTCCCTGCCGTGAAATGCATCATCGCGTAAGCATGCCGGTAGGCGAGGATATTCAAGACCACACCTCCCAACATCATAATCACAAACAACCAGCGTATAAACTTAATCTTCACAATTCAACCTGACACGCTGTCAAACACGTCGCTGGATTTACTCAGCACACGTTCCCGTGCT
>JBAXAT010000422.1:0-2160 GCA_037142335.1 Verrucomicrobiota bacterium
GCCTGGAGGGCCTTGCGGTCTTGCATCATCGATTCGATGCACAGCGTGTCGACGGCACCAGGGAAACGTTCGCCTTCGGTCTTGCGACCCTTGATGACCGGCATCGCCATGTGGTTCTCGGCGAAGTCGGCATAGACCTCGAGCATCTTGTGGGTCTCTTCGACGGCTTCGGCCTCGCTCGCGTGGACCGTGTGTCCTTCCTGCCAGAGGAACTCGGCGGTGCGCAGGAAGAGACGCGTGCGCATCTCCCAGCGGACGACGTTGGCCCACTGGTTGATGAGCAGCGGCAGGTCCCGGTAGCTCTGAATCCAGCCTTTGTAGGTTTCCCAAATAATCGTCTCGCTCGTGGGCCGAATGACGAGCGGTTCGTCGAGCTTGGACTCGGGGTCCACGACGACTTTGCCGTCAATGGATTTGAGCCGGTGGTGCGTGACGACGGCGCATTCCTTGGCGAAGCCGGCCGCGTGTTTTTCCTCGCGGGTCAAGTAGGACAGCGGGATGAACAAAGGGAAGTAGGCGTTGACATGGCCAGTCGCTTTGAAGCGGTCGTCGAGTTCGCGCTGCATCTTTTCCCAGATGGCATACCCGTGAGGCTTGATGACCATGCAACCGCGCACAGCGGAATGCTCGGCAAGATCGGCGCGCTTGATGACATCGAGATACCACTGAGAATAGTCTTGGCTGCGCGGCGTGATGCCGTCGTTCTTGGCGAGATTGGGTTGAGTCATGGTTAGTTGTGTAGGCGAAAACCCGTGGAAAGGCAAAAAGTTTTCCCAGCACATAACTAATTCATTGTCGGGATAGTCGCCAGTTGGTACAAAGAATGGCGATGTCTTCAACAACCAAATCGTTATTACAAAAAGCCAAGTCCATGGGCTTTTCCGACCGGCAGATCGCCGCGCTGGTCGGTAGCACCGAAGACGAAGTCCGCGCACTCCGCAAGAAACTTGGCCTTGTGCCGAGTTACCGACTCGTGGATACATGCGCGGCGGAGTTTGAAGCGTACACCCCATATTTTTATTCCACCTACGATACCGGCGATGACGAAGTCCGGAAGACGACGACGAAAAAGGTGATGATTCTCGGTGGCGGTCCAAACCGGATTGGCCAAGGCATCGAGTTTGATTACTGCTGTGTCCACGCGGCGTTCGCGTTGAAGGAACTCGGTTTCGAGACGATCATGGTCAACTCGAATCCGGAAACTGTCTCAACCGACTATGATACGTCAGACAAACTTTTCTTCGAGCCGTTGACATTGGAGGACGTGCTCCATATTTACGAGCGCGAAGGCTGCTGGGGCGCGATTGCGCAGTTTGGCGGACAAACACCGTTGAACCTTGCGCTCGGTCTCCAGAAAAATGGCGTAAACATCATCGGCACCACGCCGCAAAGCATCGAAATTGCCGAAGACCGGAAACTTTTTGCCGCGATGCTCGACAAGCTCAAGATTCCGCAACCACCGAACGGCCTGGCGACAAATGAAGAGGAAGCGTTGGTCGCTTCTAAGAAAGTCGGCTACCCAGTGCTGGTGCGTCCGTCATTCGTGCTTGGCGGTCGAGCGATGCAAATCGTTTATTCCGACGACGAACTTCGTCATTATATGCGCTTCGCCGTCGAAGCCTCACCAGAGCGGCCGGTACTCGTGGATAAATTTCTCGAAGAAGCCATAGAAGTCGACGTGGATTGCATTGCCGATATCGGCATCGGCGGCGACACGGTAGTCATCGGCGGATTTTTGGAACATATCGAATTTGCCGGTTGCCATTCCGGCGACGCGGCGATGGTTTTGCCGCCGCACTCGCTGGGCAAAGATGTACTCGAAACATTACGTCGGTACACTCACGCGATGGCCCGAGAACTCCGCGTCGCTGGCCTGATGAATGTTCAATTTGCCGTGCGCGGCAATGACGTCTGGGTTCTTGAAGTCAATCCGCGCGCCTCACGAACGGTACCGTTCGTGAGTAAAGCGATTGCCCGCCCACTCGCTAAACTCGCCGCCAAAGTGATGACCGGCAAGAAACTCACCGAGCTCGGCTTCACGAAGGAAATCTGGCCGAAATATTTTGCGGTGAAAGAATCGGTGTTCCCGTTCAGCAAGTTTCCGGGACAAGATATTTTGCTCGGCCCGGAAATGCGTTCGACCGGCGAAGTCATGGGCCT
>JBAXAT010000423.1:0-2157 GCA_037142335.1 Verrucomicrobiota bacterium
ATATTGATTATTTAGACATTATTTAAATGAAGTATCAGTCAAAAGCAAAAAAGTTGGTTGGTTTTATGATTATCGTAACAGCTTCCTTCATCCAGGCTCTTTCATTTTACCGCTGATATAGAACTGCAATTTTGCATATCGCCAACCGTCCGATGATAATCAGCATCTTTCTTTATCCACACTTTTACTATTTTTGCTCTATGTGCGGAAGATTTGTGCAGGTTATAGATATCGACCTTTTTGTGAAACGGTTTGGCGTGAGCAGCGCCCCGGAGATCAACCTTGATTCCAACTTCAATGTGGCAGTTGGCGATTTGGCCTATGTCCTCACCAATGACAAACCCACAGACCTGCAGGCTTTCCGTTTTGGCCTTACACCATCCTGGGCTCAGAAGCAGATGTACCTGATCAATGCCCGGTCGGAAGGGGACATGAATCCTGAAAATGATGTCAACTATTCGGGGCCGTTGGGGATCGTCAACAAGCCCTCCTTCCGGACTTCCATCCGCTCCAAAAGATGTCTGGTGATTGCCAATGGCTACATCGAAGGACCTGAAAAAGAGCGGCTTAACAAGCCCTTCCTCATCAGTAAAAAAAACGAAGAACTCTTCTGCTTTGCCGGCATCTGGGATACCTGGGTCAACAATA
Organism: Verrucomicrobiota bacterium; assembly: GCA_037142335.1. Lineage (GTDB taxonomy): Bacteria > Verrucomicrobiota > Verrucomicrobiia > Palsa-1439 > Palsa-1439 > CAINDI01. The sequence goes on from JBAXAT010000423.1 coordinate 649, forward strand.
CCACCGGTGAGTTGACCAACTCTTTTACCATCATTACTACGGTGGCCAACTCCATTACGCAGGAGATCGGGCACCATCGTTCACCGGTCGTTTTGGACCAGAAAGATGAGCAAAAATGGCTCGACGACTCCCTGCCCCTTGATGAGGTGCTGGGATTGCTCAAACCCTATCCGGGGGAAAGCTTCAAAGCGGAAGCCATCTCCATCAGAATCAAGGACCCTCACAACAAAAGCCGCGATTTCATCATCCCCATCGACACCAACGGCCCCACCGAATATGATCTCATCGTCAAGCAGGATCTTAAGCTTCAGGGCATGGGCAGCGGCAAGCGCAAGCAGGATCCGCCGCCAGAGCAGGGGAAGCTGTTTTAATCATCCCTTCGGATTCGCCTTGTACGGCAGCTTCGCCATCTTCTCAACCTCCAGCGACGGAAAGCCGAACTCCTGTACCACCTTGCCCAGAATCAGGTAGACGCCCGGCCCTTTGAATGGGTAGTTCTTCAAAGAATCGGGGAAGTGCACCGTGTCGAAGAAATTACCGGTATGGTCGATGAAGGTTCCAAAATGCATGATCTCCCTTTTGCTGGTTCGCACATATTTGATGGTGACCATCCGCCCCACCATCCTGATCTTCTTACCCAGATGCTGCAAAAGATCTCTGGCCATCGCTTCTCCCCTGAAGCTGGTCTGGAGCAGATCAAACATGCTTATGGTGACCGGAAAGCCCAGCAGCTCAATCTCATCGTAGGCATCCTCGATGGGGGAATAATCCAGCACCGGCATCTCAAAGCTCTTGTGCTCTGAGGGAAACATGCTGCCCGAAAGAACCCTGACCGGCGCCTTCCTCAGATAAAGCTGCGACTCCCACAAAAGGGAGCATTTGTTGGGCTCCAGGTCACGGAAGGCTCCCAGCCGGACCAGAATCACCAGCTGCTCCTTGCCGATGGGCACCCGGTCGATGAACTCATGGATGGAACGGTAGGCCCCATGGCACTTGCGTTCGCTCACGATCAGGTCGATCGTCACACTTTCCAGATTCTGAACGTGGACAAATCCCATGAAAATGGTCTTGCCGACAATCCTGGTAAGGTTCATACTCCTGTTGATGCAGGGCAACTCGATGGTGGCACCCTGCCGCTGCGCTTCGTTGAAATAGACCCAGGTATGGTAAAATCCGCCGAAATTGTTGATCACGGCTACCATAAATTCGAGCGGATGATGCGCCTTGAGGTAGAGGCTCTGAAAACTCTCCACGGCGTATGAGGCGGAGTGAGCCTTCGAAAAGGAGTAGCCCGCAAAGGATTCGATCTGCCGCCATACCTCCCCGGCCAACTCGTCGGAATGGCCCATCTCCCTGCAGTTGGCAAAATATTTCTCTTCGATCTGCTTGAACTCCCTGAGCGACCTGTATTTCCCCGACATGGCGCGCCGGAGCACATCGGCATCGGCCAGATCGAGTCCGGCAAAATGGTGGGCCACCTTGATCACATCCTCCTGAAACACCATCACC
>JBAXAT010000424.1:0-2142 GCA_037142335.1 Verrucomicrobiota bacterium
GTATCCACCGTCGCCGTGAACACCAATGCCTTGCCGGGCGGATTTTCCACCGACTCAACATTTGGCATCCCGACCACGCGCAGTTTCTGTTCCTTGACTGCTTCCCGGTAAGCATCCGGAATCAGGCGCTGCTGGACTTCCTGATTGATCTCGTTCGCATAGCGTTTCTCCACCATCGGCTCGGGGGCTTTACCGGGGCGAAAGCCGGGCAGCGTGGCGGATTTACGAAATTCCTGAAGGATTTCGGCGCGCACACCGGCGACCCGGGTGGCGGCGACTTCGATGCGCAATTTCTTACGGCACGGGGCAATAGTTTCAATGGTAGCTGACATAGGGCGGACACCGTAAGTGATGCGCCCCACCCCGTCAAGTCAAACAGCTTGTCATATTGAACTTGTGGAAGGGTCGCGGTCATTTTCGCTTCACCCGGATCGCTTCGAAGAGATGTTTCGACAAGCTCAACATGACAGAAAAAGAAAGGCGCTATCACCCTGAGCGAAGTCGAAAGGTCTCAGGCCGTAAATAAACCCGCCCACGGCGGCGCGATTACGCTGTCAATTTGCCCAACGTTTAGCCTTGCACAGCTGCATCAGCAGCGGCCGGCGAGCAATTCGTTGATTTTGGCGGCAAGGTCCGTCACGGTGTATGGTTTGGGCAGAAATGCAGTCGCGGAATCAAGCGCTCCATCCCGGTCAATGATGTCGGCAGTGTAACCGGAGACAAAGAGGATTTTTAGGCCGGGATGTTCTTGTCGCAACCGGGTGGCCAGTTCCTTGCCGCTCATCTTGGGCATGATCACATCGCTCACCACCAACCGAATCTGCGCGGCGTGTTGCCGCGCGAGTTGGAGCGCGGTTTCACCATCACTGGCCGCGAGGACGGTGTAGCCCAAATCGCTCAAGTTCACCTCTGCCAATTCCAGCAAGGCCGGTTCGTCCTCGACGACTAAAATCGTTTCTGTCCCATGCCGGGGTTGGATCGGGGCCGACTCGTGTTTCAGCGCTTCGGGCGGAGCCTCAATGCGCGGCAGATAAATTCGGAAGACGGAGCCGTGGCCCACTGCGCTCTCGGCCGTAATGTAGCCGTCATTTTGACGGACGATTCCGTAGCAGGTCGCCAAGCCCAGCCCGCTGCCTTTGCCCACCGGTTTCGTGGTGAAAAACGGCTCGAAAAGATGTGCTTGGACTTCACTGGTCATGCCGATGCCGTTGTCGCGCACCGCTAACAGTAGGTAGTTGCCGGTCAGTGCCTCGTTAACCGAGGCCGGCGCGCGGCCGGTCTCAATGGTCAACTTGCCGCCGGTGAGCATGGCATCGCAAGCGTTGATGACAAGATTAACAATCACTTGCTCAATCTGGCCGGGGTCAAGTCGGATGCAATCCTGGCGGTTGCCAAGTGCGATTTTTAATTCGATATTTTCCGGTATCAGTCTGCGCAACATCGGTGTTAGTTCAGTCAGCGCACCATCCAACTCCAAAATTTTTGGTTCCTGTAATTGTTTACGGCTGAAGGCCAGTAGCTGCCGGATCAACACCGTCCCGCGCTCGCCGGCCTTGCGCACCTGCTGAATGTCGCCGTGGGCTGGCGCGCTCGCCTCCAGCGTGCCCAACGCGCGGTCGGCGAAGCCGTTGATGACGTTAAGTAAGTTATTGAAATCGTGCGCCACGCCGCCGGCTAATTGGCCGATGGCTTCCATCTTATGTGATTGGCGCAATGCCTCTTCCAGTTCCTTGCGTTCGCTAATGTCGCGCACCGACGCGAGCACCCGGAGATGGCCAGCAATCTCGGTCGCGTGGAGCGCCACTTCCGACCAAAATAACTCGCCAGTCTGGCGCCGGGCCCGCCATTCAAAAAGCTGCGGGCCGTTGGTGATGGTTCGCCGCACAAGCTCTACTGCTTTCGCTTGCGAGTACGGCGGCACACCGAGGCTAAAATCGTTTACCGTCAGTTTAAGCACCGTTGCGCGGTCGCAGGCAAACATGCGGCACATCCGCTCGTTTACGTCGAGAATCCGGCCGTCAGCATCGTGGACGATGAGCGCGTCGCTGGTCGAATTGAAAATCTCCCAGTAATTCCGTTCGCTCTCATGCAACGCCTGTTCGGCTTGCTGGCGGTCATGAATTTCTTTCTCCAACTGCGCCG
>JBAXAT010000425.1:0-2135 GCA_037142335.1 Verrucomicrobiota bacterium
CGACCGGCCCGAACAAGCCCACGATGTCCGCAGCGAACGCACTTGGGAAGCGGATGGCGTCTGCGGCGAAGAACTCAGCTGGTCGGTCGGCTACGGCCCGCGAACGGTGGCGTGGTTGCTCAAACCGGCTGGCGCACGCGGCCCATTACCGGCGGTTTTGGCGCTGCACGACCACGGCGGATTTAAGTATTACGGCAAGGAAAAGATCGCTGCCGGTCCGACGCCAGTCGAGCCGGTCATCCAAGCGTGGTGGGATAAATCCTACGGCGGCCGGCCGTGGACGAATGCGTTGGCGCGGGCCGGCTTTGCGGTGCTCGTCCACGATACGTTCCTCTGGGGCAGCCGCAAGTTTACGCTCGATGACATGCAGCAGACTGTCAATGCCGGCGCCGGTGCCCGTGGCCCGGCTTCCGATGCCTTGCCCGGCGGTTTCCCGCCGGTAATTGCGGAATACAATGCGCATGCCGGCCCGCACGAACATGTCGTCTCAAAATATTGCAACATCCTCGGCACTGGCATGCCCGGCGTGGTGGCGCATGAAGACCGCATCGCGTTCAACTACCTGCGCTCCCGGTCGGATGTGCTGACGGACCGCGTCTCGTGCGTGGGATTGTCCGGCGGCGGCAATCGCGCCGGCATGTTACGCGCCACGGCGAACGGCTTGCAGGCCGCGGTGGTCATCGGCTTGATGAGCACCTATGCCGACTTGCTCGATAAGTATGTGGCCGTTCACACATGGATGTTTTTCCCATTTGACTGGGCCCGGCATGGTGACTGGCCGGACCTCGTGGCCTGCCAAGCGCCAGCGCCATTGCTCGTGCAATACGATCTTGAAGACGACCTCTTCACCGTTGAAGGCATGCGGAACGCCGATGCGCGCTTGAAGAAGCTCTATAAAATGGCCGGCAACGAAAGCGCCTACACCGGCCAGTTCTACCCCGGCCCGCACAAGTTCGACGTGCCCATGCAGACCGCCGCGTTCAACTGGCTAAAAGCCCTCTAACCAGACAGCGCACGGTTAGTGCGACTGCCATGTTGAAATCGCGTCCAGCCGCGCTCAAACCAGCTCCATCGATCTCGGCGCCGTGGCAAAATAATTGTTAAGCATGCAATAGCGCGCTCACAACTCAGACCACTGTGATTTAGATGCTACCGTCTCGTCGCCAGTTATTTAGTATAGAGAGCAGGATGATGGAAGGATGCGCCGATGATTGGTCAGAATTATTCGCTCACCCGTTTACTAACCGGAACGACGTTCGTAGATACAATCCGGTTTCGGAATGGTTATAATTAACTTGCGGACATGGTCGGCGAGGATAAAATGATGAGAATGAAATTCACGCAGCTCCAAACGCCGACAAATCGTTCTACTAAAAATAAGGCAGCATGCTTAGAATAATTGGTCAAAGAGTAATGCGATCTGCGATAGGCAAGATGCCGCAGAAATTCACGAGTCACGAGTTTATCTTACGATTAGCGCAGAGCAATCAGGCTGCATATGTCCGAGCTTTGTCTGGTTATGCTAGACAGCGGCATGCGCCATTTCGAAAATTGCACGCAGTCATATCCAAGCAACTTCATAACTACGGTGGATTAATACGATTTATCGGGAAGGTCAATAGTCGAGATATTTTTGGTGATTTATCAAGGTGTGCCAAATGGAAGAAGCTTTCCGGGAAAAGATCGACTGGGAAAATGTGATTTATTCACGGCACCGATAATCGAGACGAACGACTCAAAGGAGATGACATGGGTGATTTTACTTTTTCTTGTCCTCATTGTAAGCAATCGCTTGAGGCGTCGGATGAAATGAGAGGACAATTAGTTGACTGTCCCACCTGTAAGAAACCAATCGAAATTCCACATTCTTACCCGCCAATTCAACAACCGAAACCAGTTCCTCCGTATATTACGCCAATAGCATCGGGTATATTCACTCGTCTTTTGGCATGGTGGTTAACGCGTCCCATATTTGTTCGTACTATCAGCGCGTTTGGGACTTTACTGTTTTTGGTGTTTTCAGGATTTGCTTTTTACGAAGGATACTTTGGCATTGGAGTATTGTGTTTGGTTGCCGGAGGAGTAAATCTTTTGGCTGCCCCTTTGGGCTGGCTCATTGGAGATAAGTTTAGGCA
>JBAXAT010000426.1:0-2131 GCA_037142335.1 Verrucomicrobiota bacterium
CACCCAGTTAGTTGATGACGTAGAAAGCTTTCTCGCCGTGCTTGGTCTCAACCCGAACAAAGCAGCCAATGGCAAGGATGCGGCCAAGGCACGAAAGCGTGCCATTTTCTTCTACAATCGCAAGACACGGTTCGACATGGAGCGTCATTGGGAGAGGAAGGTAAAGCCTTGCCCATTCGCCCCCGTACTTGGTGGAAACGCCAATGAACCTTGCGCGGTAAACGGCGATCTAAATGTTCGCCGGTGGAAAGCACTGGAGTTTGCCGCCACGCGTCGCGTCGAGGTGGATTCGACCGAAGGGAAAGGTGTAACCAAAAAGAAACGACGGTTCCTCCATTCGTTGAGTGCCGATGCCACCGGCAAGTTGATCGCATTCCTCGAAAAACATCACGCAGCTTCCAGCCCGGCGGCTGCGCCGGCATGGTCAGAGGGTAAAGAAATCATCGAAGCTGACATCTGCGCAGCTTGCGGAGAGAAAGCAAAACCGGTCGCCGAAACGAAATCGGAATGGAACAAGAGTTACTTCACACAACTCAAAGACCTTCTCACTCCAACAATCGCAAACCGGAAGAAACGCGCCTCCCTCTCTGCCACTTCTGCCAATCGGTTGTTTAACATCGCTTCGGCTGACGGCTCGGATTTCATTACCGAGAAGATCGTCTCGCGCCTCCGGGAAGCTAGTTTCTACGACTGGCGCCGCAACGCCTCGGTGGACTTCAATCCCTTCCCGCAAGTCGAGTTATTGCTTGGTCGCCGCATCAAACGCGGGAAACTGCGCGGCGAGCTTGCGCCGTCTTGTCAGGGGGTGTTGCGACGGATTTTCGCCGACAACCGGGAAGTACTCAAGGGCGTAACTGCGCCGGAATACTGCGTCCTCGAAGTCATCGGCGATCCGCCACGCAACGCGCTGCAACGCGCCGAACGCGATAAGGAGATGAAGGAACGACGCGACAAGCGCGACAAGGCTTTTGAAATACATAACTTGGAAGACACCGGTGTGGCCTCACGTCGTCGGCGCGTCTCGCTCTGGGAGCAGCAAGGGGGGAAATGTCCATATACTGGCAAGGAACTACCAACCCCGCTCGACCCGTCATTGGAAATTGAGCACATCTTCCCCGCTGATATGGGCGGCCTCAGTGTGGACGATAATCTCGTTCTCACTTGGCGCACGGTGAACGACGACAAAGGCAAACGAACGCCCCTTCAATTTGCCGGTGGGTCATTTGACACGTTACTTGCCTACACCAAAGACATGCGATGGAACGCGCACAAGCGCGAAATCTTCGCGTGGGGTACAATCCGGGAAGACACGCCGGACAAGAAATCTCACTACAACACCGACGGTTCGTTGCGCGTACCGGACTTCGGGAACACCACCCGTACTGCGCAACTGGCCCGGCAACTCCGTGCCGAGATCATGCGCTGGATGCAAGTTGACGACAAGCCCGATGAAGCCGCCCGGCGCATCGGCACGCCATCTGGTTGGTTGGCTGCACAAGCCCGCAAGTCGTGGTTGCCGGCGGAGGACTACACAAAAGTTCGGAACAATGTCACCCATCATTTGATTGACGCCGCCGTACTTGCTCACATTCCACCCCGCGAAGGAATGAATAGCGTCCGTTGCAAGGGCATCTTCTACGACGAACGTGTGCCAGTTCAGAATCCAGTGAACGGAGAAATCTCCTACCGTCTGTTGACTAAAGCCCTACCGGAGCTTTCGCCCCTGCCCCGACTCCAACAGTGGTTGCCGGCCAACGGCGAATATGCCGTTAATCCTGTGCTCAAACGGCGGAGAGAGAGCAAAACTCAATCGCTTGGCGATTCAACCTTCTGGCGTCAGGTGCGTCCGACAGAAGCGACGCTTGCTCAGCGGGAGACTATCGAAAAGGCTATCGGCGGAAAGAACACTCCGACAGGTGAATCGCTGCTTTCCACACTTCAGCAAATGGGAATACCGGTAAAACTTATTCCCAGCCGGTCGGAACTTCAAGATTGGCTCGACAAGAGTACAGCCACGACCAAGGCTGACAAGGACAAGCTGGTCGCGCCGCTGAAACTGACCGATGGCACACCGGTCAAGAACCTATGGAAGTTTGACAGCAAAGGCAGCCTCTCATCGCCGATCGGCTGG
>JBAXAT010000427.1:0-2128 GCA_037142335.1 Verrucomicrobiota bacterium
GTGGTGGGTCTCGGTTTGGTGCGCCGGTGACGGTTACGCAGCGCGAGCCAAACACGATTTGCGAAACTCGCGCTGATACAATCGGCTTTCGGTGCGCAGCTGATCGTGATGTGAAGTGATGTCGGGCACGATGTTTTGATGGCGTCGGCCATCGACCGGTGCTAAAGTTATAAAAGCGAAGGAGACATTTATGGATATTCTGATTCACACCGATGGATTAACGTTGACGGATTCTCTTTACGAAGCGATTGAAGAGAAAATCGGGCGCGTCGAACAGTCTGCACCACGTGCAGTGCGAGCGCGGGTTCGCATCCGCAAGGTCAGTGCTCACGCCAACCAAGCGCAGTACGTCGTGCGGGTCCTCGTGGAGATCCCAGGTGCGGATTTGAGCGCTGAGCAAATCGGTCCGGAGCCGATGCTGGCCTTGGATATTGCCGCTGATAAAATCGAGCGGCGGTTGCGCAAACGCAAGACCGAACGGCTGGCGCAGCGGAATCGTAACAGCCTCCGCGCTCGCGAAAAAGCTTGATCCGGCTCCGGTAACTCATCCTTGCCTGCCTTAGTCCAGGTTGCGGGTTGATGAGCTTTACGACAGGAAACATGCCGGTGCCGGCTGGAATAAGAGTGGCTGTTAGCGCTCTTGACCGGCTGTAATCATTTTGACACACTCGTACTGTGCATTCGGGGAAATTGCAGGAGCGACTCACACATGGATAAGATCATTATTAGTGATTTGGAAGTGCAGGCGCACATCGGCACTACGGCCGCTGAACGCGAACACCCACAACGGCTGTTGGTTTCCATCGTAATGGAACGCGACCTTAATGAAGCCGGTCGCACGGATATGGAATCCTCCACCACAGGTTACGATGCAGTCATCGATTTGGTGAAGAAGCTACTGGCACATCGCCCGCGCAAGTTAATTGAGGCGGTGGCCAGCGAGATTGCCGAGCTAATTTTATCGCGCCGGCTGGCAGTGGCGGTGACGGTTGAAGTTAAGAAGTTTAGCATGCCCGGCACGCGGCACGTGGCGGTTGAAATTCGACGGACGCAATAATTGGAGGTTTGATAATGACTCAATCAAGACGCAGCGCAAAACGATTAGCCGCGATTATACTAGCCAAGGCGCTGTTCGTTTTTTTGACAAGTGGATTGGCTGATAACCAAGCAGCGACATTTGTCGTGACGCAAGATCAGGCGCCATTGACTTTCTACCAAGACGGCAAGATTACCGGTGTCGAGGCCCTGGCCAAGGGCACATCCATTCGCGCCGAAAGTGTTTCAGGGGATATGGTGCTGACAACTTACAAAGGTAAAGCGGCGTACATTCCGCTGAAATTCCTAGCCGCTCAGGAGTCGGTCTTGGTTGTTGCCGGAGATGATTGCGAGCTTTTCTACTACAATGATGCCGGGCCGACCGGCCTGGAGCGTTTACCGAAGGGCACACAGGTCACAGTTGCAAAGCGTTCGCTCGACCAAGTGTTCACCACCTACAAAGGTAAAACCGCTTATATCAAGAGCCAATTTTTAATAACGCCACAAGAATTTAACAGCGTGGTCGAGAAAGAGGCGACCGCGAAGCGCGAGAAGGCCGAGCGAGCGTTGGCCGAGGCGCAGGAGAAGGCTGAAGCCGCCGTAGTCGAAAAAATGGAACGCGACATCAAGCAGGTGCGTGCACGCGTATTGAATCCCAAAAATAGCAGTGTCGTTAGCTATTATGACCAAGTCATCAATAATGAGCTCCGTGAGTTTCTAGTAAACTATCCCAGCTCACCATACCGAGCAGAAGTAAATGACCAAATTAAGGAATGGCAAACCGAGCGTGACCGCGTGGCAGCGGGGATGGCTAAGTACAATGGCGACTGGGTGACCAAGGCGAATTTTGACAAGTATTATCGGTGGGACCAGGTGCTGGCGCTCTACCGGGATGGTGACCGTTTTATCACCCAAACCAACTGGTCGGCCGCGGTACAAAAGTTTGATGCCGTACTCGCGCTTAATCAGGGTGGGGGCACCGAAATCGCAACTCGACGGCAGTTAGCAGTTGCCCTGACTAGGTGGCTTACCGGGTTGTCACACGACCTGCAAATTAGTGGGGACCGGTTAACTACTGCGCGCAATGCACTTC
>JBAXAT010000428.1:0-2127 GCA_037142335.1 Verrucomicrobiota bacterium
ACACTTTTCTCAGTGATATTCTCGGACGCTGCCGGAATCCGCTGGCCATCCAGTTGCTGATTATTGCGCTAGTTTCCTATGTGATGGGCGACCTGCGTTCGGCAATCGTGGTCGGCGCGATGGTGGTGTTGAGTGTGTCGTTGGCATATTTCCAGGAGAGCCGGTCGACGCGGGCGGTCGAGCAATTGCAGAAGCTGGTCAAGACGGTGGTCGATGTTTTCCGTGACGGGAAACAGGTGGAGGTGCCGCTGGAAGAGCTCGTGCCGGGCGACGTGGTGGTGTTGGCAGCAGGGAGTCTCATCCCGGCGGATATCCGGATCCTGTCGGCCAAGGACTTTTTCGTCACGCAATCGGCACTGACCGGCGAGTCGATGCCGGTAGAAAAAAGCGCCGAGTTACCGGCCGCCGGCAAAACACCGCTGGAATCTCCCAATGCCTGTTTCATGGGTACTAACGTGCTCAGCGGTTCGGCGCGCGCCGTGGTGCTAACGACCGGCGCGCAGACATTCTTCGGCGCGTTGTCGCAGAAAATGTTAGCCAAGCGCGAGCTGACCAGTTTCGAGACGGGAATCAAATCGTTCACGTGGCTGATGATCCGATTCATGATCGTAATGGTAAGCCTCACGTTTGTGATTGTCGGCATAACCAAACACGATTGGGCGCAGGCGTTACTGTTTTCGTTGTCGGTGGCGGTGGGGCTGACGCCAGAAATGTTGCCGATGATCATTACCGTCTGCCTCGGCAGGGGGGCGTTGCAGATGGCCAAGAAGAAAGTCATCGTCAAGCATCTCAATGCCATTCAGAATTTCGGGGCGATGGACGTGCTCTGTACGGACAAGACCGGCACGCTGACGCAGGATCACGTGGTGCTGGAGCGGTACGTGGACGTGACCAGCCGGTCCAGTGAGGATGTGCTCCGGTACGCGTACATGAATAGTCACTATCAAACCGGCTTGCGCAATCTGCTTGACCGCGCCGTGCTGGCGCACTCCGACATTGACGTGGAGAAGGATTGCCGAAAGGTTGACGAGATTCCCTTCGACTTCAAGCGCCGGCGGATGTCGGTGGTGATTGATTACGAAGACCGCAATGTTCTGATCTGCAAAGGCGCGGTCGAGGAAGTCGCGCGCGTCTGCGAGAATTACCAAGTGGACGAAGACATCAACCCCTTGATCCAGTTGATCCGGGATGACCTGATGGACGAATATCGGAACCTGAGCACCGATGGTTACCGGGTGTTGGCGATTGCCTACCGGGAGTTTGACCGGTCGAAGCAAACCTTTAGCGTGGCTGATGAGTCGGAGTTGACACTGCTCGGCTATATCGCATTTTTCGATCCTGCTAAACAAAGCTCGGCGCAGGCGATTCAGGCGCTGTCCCGTTCCGGCGTGACGGTCAAGGTCCTGACTGGTGACAACGAACTGGTCAGCCAGAAGGTCTGCCGGGATGTCGGGCTGAAAGTCAGCCAAGTCTTTACCGGTCCACAATTGGCGGCCATGAGCGAAGAAGAGTTTTCCCGTCAGGTTGACAATGGCAACGTCTTCGCCCGGTTGACGCCGGATCAAAAAGAGAAAGTCATCCGGGCGTTGCGCGCGAAAGGGCACGTGGTTGGATTCTTGGGCGACGGCATCAATGACGTGCTCGCGATGAAGGCGGCCGACGTCGGCATTTCGGTGGACTCCGCCGTGGACGTCGCCAAAGAGTCGGCGGACATTATTTTGCTGGAGAAGAGTCTGATGGTGCTGGAAGACGGCATCATCGAAGGTCGTAAAGTTTTCGGCAATATCGTTAAGTATATCAAGATGGGCGCCAGCTCGAACTTCGGTAACATGTTCAGTGTGCTGGGCGGCGCGTATTTCCTGCCGTTCCTGCCGATGGCGCCAATTCAAGTGCTGACCAACAATCTGCTTTACGATTTCTCGCAGGTCGGCATCCCGCTCGACAATGTGGATGAGGAATACATCGCCAAGCCACGGCGTTGGAATATCGCCAGCATTCGCAATTTCATGCTGTTCATTGGCCCAATCAGTTCGGTCTTCGACTACGCAACGTTTTTCCTGATGCTCTATTTCTTTAAATGCCACATCGGTAAAGACGTTGCCAACCCGGACAGTACTACGCAGGCCG